>JAGGZS010000311.1 GCA_021161885.1 bacterium | reverse complement strand
ATTGTATATATTAACCCCTGTAAACTTATTCTAAATCAAATAATTTAACATCAATCCTGTTTTGGGTTTTACCCGTAAGTTCAACTCCTATTGTTTCAAACGATTCAAGCCGTTCATCAAAATTGTTCCATATGGACCCTTGTACTTCTAAATCAAGCACTAACACTTGATTTGTGTAATTCCTTTCATTAACAGACTCGACCCCTTGAATATTTTCAAGTTCCTTTTTGAAATTTTTTCTTCTTTTTCCATTTACATTTTCAGCGACTACCTCAATGGTAACGGTATTAAAGACTTCGCTTCTCCATGCTTTAAGTATTTGTTTTATCATATTATCGGAAATTGATTCGCCTGCAGCGTTTAAGGCTTGTTTAGCGGCTTCAGTTCTGCCTGAGCCTTGTCCTTGTCCGGGTTTACGCCAATCAGTCTCAACAGTTTCCACTGCCATAATCTGAGCTGTGTCTACTTTTATGGCTTTGGCGGATACCTGAGCTTGATAGTAAAAAACCGATACGCCGTATGGCCGGCTTGAATCAACAAGGTCAGATGATGCCTGTCCTACAATAACCACTTCCGCTCCGAAGCGCCTGCCGAGCGAGACGGCTTTCATCGGGTCGGCGTAGTTTAAAGCAGCGTCTCTTGACTGGATAGCCTGAAACTGTGATTTATCGACAACAGGAAACCCGTGTTTAAGAAAAATTTTTTCCATTTTTGTCTGTACGATATTACCTGCTATCGGCAATCCATCCATAACTTCCGCAAAAAGCACCATTACTCGAGGGTTGCCTTTTTCGTGTTTTATAATATTTAACGCTTTAAGGTCTTTTTCCAAACTCCCGAGGACTACTGTTGCCTTAACGGTAATACGGTAAATATTTTCTTCACCGTTGTTATCGGATATAATCTTGTATTCGCGTACGTATCCTTTTACTTGAGAATAAATTTCATCATTGAGCAGTTGAAAATTCTGGGATAGAGATTCAGAATCGATAAGAGTGCCTACGCCTTCTTCAACAGCTTGTCTCAGCGCTCTTTTTACAGCTTCATCACGGGCAATAAGCAGGTTCCCGTTCCCTTCTCCTTTAACTGCCGCTATCCCTTCAGCTTCTATCACTTTTTCAGTTTGAGGCTGGCAATAAAGAGTGTTTCTATAAAAAAAGACGGCAAAAAAAAGCAAAATAACGCTAATCAACCTGCTATTCAACAACATAGTGCCTCTGCACAACTTTTTCTTTTAAGATAGGTTTACTGTCTTTAAGAGTGTAATCTCCTGGCGGCATTTCATCGTCATAGTAGGTGTTATAAGTGCATCCCGATGCAAAAGTGCCTAAATAAAGACATAATGAAGCGGTTACAAAAAATTTTGTATACTTTTTCATAAAATCATCTCCCTTTTATATTAAAATTATTCTACTACATATTTTTCTTGGACAACAACCCCTTCATCGACCATATGTTCCTGTCCGTAATAATGTTCATTGTAAGTACATCCGGCTATACTGATTCCTAAAATAAAACAGGTGTTGACGATAAGAAAAAAAGATAATATTTTATTCATATTAAATGTCTCCATACATTAATTGAAATTTATTCTTCAGTGATGGGCTGGGCAGTACCCGTGTAATAGTATTCATTATAAGTACAGCCTATAATTGCGGCGGATAATGCAATGACCAATAGTGATAAAACGATTAATCGGCGCAAGATGTTCATAGAAAATACTCCTTTATATTAATTTAGATATTAGCGGTTTATTAGTTCCCATAATTGGTCAAGAGCAATCTCAACGGTTACCTCTACGCTGCCGTCATCGTTATAAACCGGTTCGCCGACTTTTCTTGCTCCTGATAGAAACGCGGTTACATCGGCGTTGACGCGGTCATTTTGGAGTACAAAATCCCGAACTGTGGTTTGGGAATTTATTTGTACGCCGTAGAGTTGTTCAACAAGGTTTCGTCTCGCGTCCATTTCTGCGGCTCGTTCGGCATTGACTCTTGCTGAGGCTCCTGTTTGACCTTGCGCTAGAATTCCGACTCCGACAGCCGTGATTGTTTTGCCTGACCATGAAGCAGGTATAGATGAATTTGATGAATTGATGGAAGCTGAACCTGCTCTGTCGAAATAATCCGCTTCGTGAACTGTCCCTGTTCCGGTAGCCGTGATAACCTTTTTATCCGCCCATCGCGTGATTTTATCAAAGGTTACGTTACGGAACAAATCGTTCTGCCACATAAACCCTTTTTTCTGAAAATGCTGTTGTACCGTAGTTAATTCCCTGATTACATCTTCTATGGTAACCTGAACATCAACTTCTACTATTGCGTTATCGTAATACCGGTAAGGGCTTATTTTTTTGACCCCTTTTATAAAAGCGTTAAGGGATGTTCTTATTTCGTCTGATTCGATAACGAAATCCCGCACATACGTATTGCCGGTTATTCTTAAACCCTCGACTGTTTCCGCTAAATTTCTGCGGGCATCGGTCAAAGCGGCGCGTTCGGCTTTAAGTCTGCCTTGCCCGGTTACATTTTCCCAGCCGGCTAATCCTGTCGTATGTGATTTACGTGTAGTCCCGTATTTTTTTGGACTTCGGGCAACAGCGGATTGCCCTAAAGGAATATTTACGCCTGTATTTGAGGTGCCTGTGGCGATAAATTCTTTTTTTCGGGTATGGTTTTTCATATACGTCAGGTCAAGAGGCGGTTTGTTGGGACCTCGGTTATAAGAGATTTGAGCGAGTCCCTGCAAAACCTGTTCAAGAGTTACTTTAACATCTACCTGCGCAGTATAGGATCCATCCGCTTCTTCAATAAATTTTGGAGGACCTAAAACTTTAGCGCCCTGTATAAAATCATTGAACTGAATTCTTATTTCGTCTGATTCGGTAACAAAATCACGCACATATGTATTTGAACTTACATTAATTCCTTTGATTAGTTCGCTGAGTTTTCTGTAGGCATCTACCTGAGCACCTCGTTTTGCTTTTAACATAAGCTGACCTTTGGTCTCGGAGTATGTTAAAACCGGTAAAACAATCTGCAGTGCGATCGTGAAAATAAAAAATTTCATTAATTTGTTTTTCATTATCTCCCCTTTTTTTAAAGATGTTTTTTTGTATGCAGATTTTGCCATTCTTTTTTATCTATGAACTGAACTTTATTTTTTTCTTTTTGATATTTTGCCTTATCTATATTTTCGATAAAAACTCCTGCTTTGCGTTTTGTTTTTATGTAATCAGGATCAAGATCAATAAACAAAACAACATCTGTTTCTATAATGCCTTTTTCGGCATTTTCCCGTTCATCGTACAATGCGGTTCCTTTGAGGAATCCTTCAACATAAGTAATGCCTGTATGAGGAGTTACGCTTTGATTAATTCCGATCAGCAGTTTACGGTAACCGTCAAGCTTGGCGGCTCGTTTTGCCATAAAGCGCGATTTAGCTTTAAATTTGTTGTCCTCTGCAATTTTCCCTTTTCCTCTTGCAAAAATTATCGCATGATGGCGGTTGTTTTCATTATAGACTTCTATTCTATGAATTATATTCGGCCGTAAACTCGATTTATATGATTTTTGAGCATATACAGTTAAGGCAATCAGTGGTAAAAAAGTTATAAATAGCGAGATAAATCCAAAAATCTTGTTGTTTTTTGTTTTCATAATTTTGACCCCTGTGTTTATAATCCGTAAATTTGTAAAAAATTTTTCATTTTTTGGATAACGAATTATAATAATGCAATTGGTATTCCATGTTAAAATACCATACGCCGAATGAGGGGCGTTATAAACATTCTTACGAGATTGCAAAATAAAAAATAAACATAACTTTCCTAAAGAAAACCATGGTAAAATGATATACAAAAAAATATTTAAGAT
>JAGGZS010000169.1 GCA_021161885.1 bacterium | reverse complement strand
GCCCAAATTATTAATAAAAATTCATGTATTCTAAAATAAAACAAAAAATAGTTTCTTCCAATAAATCTTTTGTGCTGAAAGGCAGTCAAGGCGTTGAAAAAACGAATTTAATTTTTGATTGTTTTTTAGAAAAAATTTTTACCGGCGACGATGAAAAAAATTTTTTCATAACCTCAACATCATCCCAATCATTTTTTTTAAAGGAAAAAACGGTTTTAGACAGAAGGCTCCGTTCGGGATATAGCAGCCTGAATATAGTTACCTTAAATAATTTTATAAAAAAATTCATCAGAGATTATTTGTTTTTTTCCAAATATAAATCACCAGCGCTGCCTGTTGAGCAGTATTCAGGTTCACGCCTCATGTTCATTCTTTATCTGCTCGAAAAAACAACATTGCCCGCCCAATATGAAAACTTAAAAATAAAAAATAAGTTTGTGGCAAATATAGCAGAAATTTTTTCTTTTTTAAGCGATTTATCCATCAGCCCCTATTTTTTAAACCAAATTAAAGGATACGAATGGATTTTTAATATTTACAACATTTATAAAACAAAAAGTATGGAAAACGGATTTTATTTTAATGATTTACTGCCTAATTTAGCCGTTGATATTTTAAATTCATTGCCCAATGGCTGTCATATGGGCAATTACGCCTTTTATATTGATGATTTACAGGAAACAACTCCAGCACAATATCGGTTTTTAAAAACGTTTGGTTTATTGTTAAGGAACAAACAGCTTAATTGCCGGTTTGTAATAACTTATGATCCCGATTATTGCCTTAACAGCTCAAAAGGCGCTTCAGTATCTATTGTAAAAAAATTTATAGATGATTTCGCGGTCGAAAAAAATAATATTATTGAATTAAAAAATAATCTTGTTTTAAATGAACCTATTTATAAATTGCGCGAGAATCTTATTGATTATACCGATTACACCGATGAATCACAAAAAAATGCTGATCTTTTTGACCGGCTTGAACCGGATAATTCCGTTATGTGTGTCCAAACGCCTACATATATTGATCGAACATATTATATAGCCGCAAAAATAAAACATTTTATGGGCGATGGCGTTATGCCGTCCGAAATAGGAATATTCGTTAATAAATTTGATAAAAATACTGCTTTGCTGAAAACTGTGCTGAAAAATTACAGTATACCCGTTGAATTTGATTTCGGCGATTTGATCGAAAATTCCATAATTTACAGATTCTTTCAGTTTTTTTTAGATTTGATTGAGAATACGGATTGCGATGATACAGTGTGTTTGCTTCTTGATTCCCCTGTATTCGGGCTTGACAGCCGAACAGTAGGGGATATAAAAAAATGTGCTGCTTTTTATAAAAAATCCGTTTTTGACTCGGCTCTAAGGTATAGCGACAAAATAAATGATCTGAAAAAACGTAAAATTGTACGAGATACTCTTTTTTTTATATCCAATGTTAAACTGAAAGACCAAAATGTCAGCGGTATTTTTTATAAATTTGCTGAAATATCCGGTTTATTTGATTATTCATTAAAAAATGAATACACGGAACTTAATGTTTTAAGAAAAATATTCAAGGAGGTAGATTTTTTTATGTCCTTTTATGGACAATTAAAACAAAAAAATGAGCCTGAACTAAAAGATTTAATAGATAATCAGGAATATTTTATTCATAAAACTGTAAGGAATACGAACCTTGAACAGTTAGATTCCGTTAAAATCGTTTCTTTGCGTTCAAAGGTTCCTGCTGAATTTAAAGTTGTTTTTGTGCCTGATATGAATGTCAATGTTTTCCCGAACATATTGTATGAAAGAATCCCTTGTTTA
This sequence comes from bacterium, assembly GCA_021161885.1. GTDB lineage: Bacteria > Auribacterota > Auribacteria > Auribacterales > Auribacteraceae > JAGGZS01. The sequence continues at coordinate 5,820 of JAGGZS010000169.1, read as the reverse complement.
TTAAATGATATCGCCGGAAAAGTTGCGAACCTGAAAAAACCGCCTGTAGTCAGCGATAAAAATTATCTTTTGAACGCTGTTAGTTCGGCAAATTGTAATATTTTATTTTTATATGCTCAAGAGTCTGGCGAACCATCGCCTTTATATGATTATATAAGAAGTTTGCCTTATGTTTTTTGCGAGCGGTTAGAAAATGCTTTCGCGGAATTTGACAATCCGTTTTTCATCAGGGATTCTTCCGCATCAGAAATATGGGCGTTAAGGAAATTAGCCGATGATATTATTCCCGAGCACAAAGAAGTTATAAAAAAAAACATCAGCCTTTTTATGTCTTCTATTGATTTAAAACAGGATACCGCTACTCTTGATTCGCCGTTACCCGTATCGTTAAGGGATGCCCATATTTTTTCCGCTACGGATATTGACGTTTATTTAGATTGTCCCCGTAAATTTTTCTTTAAGCGTTTAATGAAAATAGAGGACGATACGTTATCTGAAAACACATTATTCGGGATATTAATTCATAGCGTGCTGGAACTTTTTCATTCGCTCTATCCCGACTGGACAAAAGAATTATCGCCGGAGGAAATATCTAATCGTCAAAAAAATCTTTTTAAGCTGCTTGAGAGGCAGATAAAAATTTTTGAGAATTTTTCCGATTTTATGCGGGTGATACTGATTTTTCAGGCAAAAAATTGTCTTTCTAATTATTTTACTGCTCTTATGGAAGAAAAAATAAAAATTTATTATATGGAGAAAACTATTAATTTTTTTATGGATAATGTCCCCTTTACTGCAAAAATCGACAGGATAGACACTGGCGCCTTAAACGGAGGGTATAGGATTATAGATTATAAAACCGGTTCTAAACCGGTAAAATCTGCCGGATTAAAAAACCAGTTTGTTTTTGAAAAACTTAATACAACGAAAAAAAGTTTTCAGCTGCCGATTTATTATTTTGCGGCAGAAAAAATTATGGGTTTGAACGCCAAGGAATTAAGCATATTTTTCCTTCAGGCAAAAGATAATAAAACAAAACAGGCTTACTGCCTTAAATCCGTATTGCCTGTTGAACCGGAAAGCAAATCAAAACAAGTTACTGTTGAAGAATTAAATAATGTTAAGGATAAAATAATCGGTTACACAAATGAAATAAAAAACGGTATTTATGAAAAAAACAAAAAAAAATCAAAATGTTACGAGTGCCCATGTAAATTTATTTGCGGTTGAGAAAGGATGTTATGCTTCCTAATGCCAAACAGAAGTCGATCATAACAGCTTCAACAACTAAGCCGTTACTTATCACGGCAGGTGCCGGTACAGGTAAAACCAGTACTCTGACCGACCGGTTTGTCTACCTAATGAATAAAGAAAAACTTGCTTCAGACCGCATTCTGCTTCTTACATTTACGAAAAAAGCGGCAGCTGAAATGAAAGACAGGATTTTACAAAAATATGACCTTTCCGTTCTTGAGCGTGAAAATTTATGGGTACATACATTCCACTCATTTTGCGCGAGGTTACTGCGTGATGAGGCGTTAGCATTTAGCGTATCCGTCGATTTTGAACCGATAGATGCCGGTGAACAGAAACTTCTGTATCAAGAAGTCTACGCCCTGATGAATAATCTTGAAGGCGAGTTCCGCGAGTTATCGGAACAATTATCTTTTTTTGATATAAGTTTATATAAAAAATTTTCCGCAGAGAGTTATAAAGCCATTTGTTTTCTGCGCGATAACCTGATTACCGCTGAGCATTACAGTAAAATAATAAAAAAATGCCAAACAGATTCACAACCCTATATTGCCGCAAAACTTATCTCGCTTCTTTATAACGATTACGAACTTAAACTTGATGAATTAGGCGTTAAAGATTTTCCAAAATTAATAATGGATACAGTGCTTGGCTTAAAGAACAATAATTTACTGAGAGATAAATACAGAAAAAAATTCAGCTATGTTATGGTAGATGAGTTTCAGGATACAAGCCGCGCCCAATTTGAATTGCTGAAACTGGTTTGTCGCGAAAAATTTTCTAATATTAACGCTGTGGGCGATCCGAGGCAGTCTATTTACCAGTGGCGTAACGCTGATCCGAGAAATTTGCTTTGGCTGAAAGAGGAGGCAAAAAATCTGGCGGAAAAAGAGTTGACCGTCAATTATAGGTCTTACGGAGAAATACTTCAGTTCGCTCAATCCTTATTGAATATAACCGATTTTAAAGATATGCCCCCTGTTGAACCCCAATCAAAAGATTTTTTTAAAAATCCGGCTATTTTCTGTTTTGAAGACAAGGACGGCAATGAACCTTTTTTTATAGCCGAGCAAATAAAACATCTTGTTAATGACCAAGGATATAAACCCGACGATATAGCCGTTTTGTTCCGGAAAATAAAAAATAGGGTTGAAAAATTCGAGTATGCCTTGACATTGCAAAATATTCCTTTTTATACAAGCGGAAGCGGATCGTTTTTCGAACGTGAAGAAATAGTCAATTTAACAGCCTATTTGCGCCTGATAGATAATCCGCTCGATATTAACGCTTTAGTGAGAATACTCACTCGCAGACCATATTCCCTGCCTGACAGCAAATTGTACGATTTGAAATGCGCGGCAAAACTTCAATCGGTATCAATGTTCGATTATTTGCCGAAAATATCGTCTTTGGAAAAACTCCATAAATTGATATTGGATTTTTCAGGGATAAAAAATTCGGTTTCTATACTCGATTTGACTTATATGCTAATTGAAAAAATCGGTCTGGAAAAAATCCTTTTTTCGGAAAAAAACCAAACCGCAAACTATCGCGACAGTTTAAGCAAATTTATTAATCTGGTAAATACGTTCGGTTCGCGCCATGCGACTGCATCGTTATCATCATTTATTAAATTTTTCAATGAGGGTTCTTTGGAACTCGAAGACAACGAAGACCTTGAGGAAATACAGGCAAAAAACTGCGTGCGCATTATGACGCTACACAAAGCAAAAGGGCTTGAGTTCCCTGTCGTTTTTTTGGCGGATACAAATTCTTTTAAAGAGCAGTGCAGTCAAATCAAAAAAAATTTGTCTACACAGAATTTCTTCTTTTTTGACGGCAACTTAAATATTGTGTTAAAAAATTCCAATGAGTACGAAAATATTAAAAACGCAAAAGCCATAGAGAGAGCAAATGAGTTGTGGCGATTATATTATGTGGGTATAACTCGGGCAAAGGAACAGCTTTATATTACCGGAAAAAACCTTGAGACATTTCGGGAACTCCTTAACGGGATAGATGATGCAAACTGGCACGAATTTAACGAAATACCAGAATATATGAATGAAAATACACCCGCACTGTTTGATGAAAAACGGTTTATGGACGATTTAATTGCCGTAAAACAAAATTTAAATAAAGATAAAAACTCGATTTATACAGTTAAAAAACCTTTATTTTTATCATGTTCTGTACTCCATGAGTTTAGCGAATGCCCGTATAGGTTTTACTTGAAAAATATTCTCTCGGCTCCCGCACCCGAAAATACAGATAAATTAGAAACCGAAAAAATAAGATGGGACTTGATAGGCACAATAATCCATCAAACAATAGAACGGTTCCATAAAAACCGCCGGTTAATTAATCTATTTGATATAGCCGATTTGCAAATCGAAAAGTTCAAGACTAACGGTATATCAGAACCAAAAATAAAAGATGCCTTAAGCTTTTATGAAACTACCCCCTATTTTACTGATGACGAAAACAGCTATTTTTCCGAATACCCGTTTACCTTGCGTTTTGAGAATGGCGGATTGCCTATCGAACTTAACGGACAGATTGACAGGCTCTATAAAGAGAAAAAAAAATGCCGTATAATAGATTTTAAAACAGGTTCTAAATCAGCAACGGATCAATACCGGTTCCAGATGCTGCTTTACGCTCTTGCGTGCCGTAACCTGTTTGGCATTATGAATATCGAAGTGGAAATAGTTTATTTGGCTCAACAAAAAATTGATACATTTAAGGTAACTGAAAATGATTTGATTTCCTGTGAAAAAAAATTGTGTTCCATCGCTGTAAATATTGCAAAACAAAATTTTGCGCCGCTAAAGACGAATAAATGCGCGTTTTGCAGCCATAAACAGTTGTGCGAAAAGTTCACATCCTTAACCATAAAAGATTTTTTCGCGGATGAGCATGATTATTACAGGCATTTTTACGATCTAATCGATCTTGAAGAAAAACAATGCTGTGAAAATATTGAACAACCCGACCCTATCGGCATAAAATATTTAAGTTACAGCTATTTAGACAATCATGAAGATGTTATCGTAAATTATAAATTTAATAATAGTTTCTTGCGAATACGCCAAGGCGATTTTGTCAAACTGCAAGGCAATAAAGTTTTTCCCGTAAAAGCGCAAACAGCTTATGTAAACATTAATAAAATTGGTTTTATTGTAAAAGGGCTTCATAAGTGGGATTGTTTTCATTCTTTTTCCGAGGCAACAGACAACCTGCCTTTTACACGAATGAAAGATAATCTGTTTGAGTTTTTGAAGTCTTCATCATACTTAAAACAATGTGTTTTACACACGAAAGCGCTGCCGTTTGATAATAAAGGCAATATATTGCCTCAACAATCATCCGTACTTGATGTTTACCAGTGGCAAGCGGTATCTAAAGCTGTTGCCGTGCAAGATGTTTTACTGGTGCAAGGACCTCCGGGTTCGGGGAAGACATTAACTATTGCCCATATGGTTAATGAATTTATGCGGCTTGGTAAGCGCGTTTTGATCTCAGCGTATACGAATAGAAGTGTTGACGCTATTTTAAAAAAACTCGTTACCATTGTGCCGGACAATATGAAACAAGCTATAGCGCGAGTCGGGCGCGATAAAATAGTTGATGAATCTTTGCATGATATTATAATTGATGAAAATTTGTCGCCTTATCGGATAGGATTGCTGTTGAACAGCAAAAATGTTGTAGCGCTCACCGCCGCAGGAATTAGGGCTGAATTTTTTGATGATAAATTCGATGCGGCTGTTATCGATGAAGCAACTCAAATGCCTGAGCCGTTCGCTTTAGCAATAGTAAACAACACATCAAAACTTATATTGGTTGGCGACGACAAACAGTTACAGCCTATTATAACCAATAAGAAAGCAGCTAAAGCAGGATTTTGCGTGAGTTTGTTTGAAAGGCTGAAAAAAAAATTTGAACTTAACTGTCCTAATAATGTCATAATGTTGTGTAATCAGTACAGGATGAATAATAAACTTATGAGGTTTTCCGCAGATACTTTTTACGGTTCAATGTTAAAGGCCGCAACCCCTGAACTCGCTAAGCGCAAGTATATTGAACCAGAAAAAATTAAAATTGAATTTGAAGGATGGATAAAAAAAATTATTGACCCGGAAAATGAGATTATTTTTGTTAAAGTTAAACACAGCAAAAATTTTTCAGACTGCGTTTTTACTGTTTTAAAAGATGGATTTTTAAGAATTGGGATTGATATAAAAAAAATAGGCGTAATATCACCTTACAGGCATGAAGTGTCGTCGTTGAGAAAAATAATAAATTTCCCCGGGCTCGAAATAGATACGGTCGACAGGTTTCAGGGATCGGACAAGGAAATAGTTATCTTGTCATGCCCTTGTTATAATAATGAGATACCGGAACTTATGAAAAAACCGAACCGGCTCAATGTCGCTATTACAAGAGCTAAATCAAAACTTGTTATCATCGGAAAATTTCCCGATTCCCCTGCAAAAAATTTAATATTCGGCAGTTTTATGAATTATATTAATAAAAACGCAAAAATTGTCGATTATTATAATC
>JAGGZS010000165.1 GCA_021161885.1 bacterium | reverse complement strand
CAGTATTATTATATCTGTTATGTTTGCGGTTATAGTTGTTTTAATCTATAACTCCAATCAAAAAATTAACAGTATGCAAATAAAACAGAATAACGAATTTTACCGAAAACTCGGCAACAAACTTAAATCCGAAAAAATGTTTACCCAAGCAATACAAGCATATAAAAATTATTTAAGAAACCCCGCGCTCGATTCGTTCACTCAAGCGAATATTAATTATATTATAGGCGATTTATATTTTGAAACCAATAATTACGAAAAAGCCATTGCCGCCTATTATAGCGCTGATATATTAGGCGCTTCCAAACAAATACAAAGTGATCTCAACATCAAAATAGTCAACTGCCTTGAACGGCTCGGCAGAGATTTTTCCGCTGAATACGCTTTAAAATCCAGGTCATCTTTAGACGAGGATAAAACCGCTGAAACAAAAGAAGGAAAAGTTATCGCGCGATACGGAAGCGAAACTATAACGCTTCGCGACCTTGACGAGCAAATAGAACAGCTTGATGAGAAAACAAGGCAGGTTTATCGGTCGCCGCAGAAAAAGTTTGAATTCCTTCAGCAGTATTTATCTACAAAACTGCTCGCCCGTAAAGCAAAAAAAATGGGGTATGGCAGGGACACAGAAATAAACAAAAAATTAAATATGCTGAAAGATCAATTAATGATACAAAAAATGGCTCAAGCGCAATTTAACAAAAAGATTAAGCCGACCACTGAAGATATTAAACTTTATTATGAAGCCAATAAAGAAAAATACAATATTCCCGAACAAGTTAAAATAGCTCATATCCTTTTCGATTCCCGCGATAAAGCCGAGGAGGCTCTTAAAAAAATAAAAAACGGGGCGGATTTCACAAAAACCGCCCAAGAATTATCGCTTGAGAAATCAACAAAAAACAAAGGCGGCGCCATAGACCAGTGGTTATCCGCGCAAAACCCCAACGCCTTAGGCGTTGACCGGACACATTTAATAAACGCGGCGCTCGAAACGAAAAAAGGCGGCGTAACTGATGTAATCCAAGACCCTCAAGGGTTTCACATAGTTAAAGTTATAGACAAAAAACCGGCTCAGGAAAAAACATTCCCTGAAGTAGCCCAACAGGCAGCTCAGGATTATCAGGTCTTTAAAGCCCAGCTTGTTTATAGGGATATGATGGAAAATATCCTGAAAGTCGAAGGTGTGCAAATATATAAGGATGTTCTTTTTGGAGAACAAAAAAACAATCAAGATAAATAACCGGAAAAAGATTTTTGTATGACTATGAATAAAAAATTTTTAACAATATTTTTTCTATCCTCGATTATTGTTTTTGTATCGGCATATATATCTTTTGCCCAGACTCCATCCGAACCGGATCAGGGCGGGGCTCTCAATTTTACTCCTATGAACCCTATAGGCGATGAACAGGAAAAACCTCCTGAAGAATCCATAAGCGATACATTTAAAGGCAAAAAACCGCTTATTACCGTAAACACATATGTGGACAAATCTAAAATTACCGTAGGCGATAAACTAAAATATACCATAGAAGTTACAGCCGATAAAAATATCGATCTTGAACTGCCCGGGTTCGCTGAGTTTCTCGGCGGCTTCGCCATAACAGATTACAATAAAGCCGAACCAAAAAAATCAGGCTCTAACATTGTTTATAAACTTGAGTATACATTAGATGTTTATCTGCCTGAGACATACGCCATACCGCCCGCTCGAATAACATATACACTCGGTAAAGGCAATGATAAAAAACAAATTTTTACAGCCCCCATTTTCGTTACGGTTGAATCTGTTTTGCAGGATGAGGACAATCAGCTAAGAGACATAAAACCTGTAGAAACCCCGGAAGTAAATATCAACAAAAAAACTATGGCGATAATCATCGGCTGTTCAGCTCTGCTTATTGCAATAATCATTATCGCAGTAATAATTTTTAAACGGCGGAAAAATTACGTAGCTCCCCCGATACCCGCTCATATTATCGCATTTAAAGCGCTTGAGGAAATAAAAGCCAAAGGTCTTGTTGAAGCGGGCGAGATAAAAGAATATTATTTTCTCATTTCAAACGTGCTTCGTCATTATATAGAAAATCGGTTCGATCTTATGGCTCCTGAATGGACCACGGAAGAATTTCTGCAGGAACTCAGCAAAACCACAGCTATAGAGACAAAATATCAGTCTATTTTAGAAGATTTTTTGACTCATTGCGATATTGTGAAATTCGCAAAATACAACCCTTCGTCCGACGAAATAAACAAAATCTATCTAATAGCCGTTGATTTTATCGAACAGACCAAGCAGGCAGATGAACCGGATGAAGAAGAAATAGATGAAAATGATCAATACGATGAGCAAGAGGACGAATAAAACAAATGATTTTTAACGACAGCTGGTTTTTAATTCTTTTAATAGTGATACCTGTAATAATTCATTTTTATCGTAACCGAACATTTACGACCAGCATTAAGTTTTCGGATATTTCTAATTTAAAACGCATTAAACCGTCTTTGATGTTTAAACTTCGCCATATTCTTATTATACTGCGTACAGGAGCATTGGCTTTGCTTATAATCGGCTTGGCAAGACCTCAAAAAGGGCTTAAAAGCACAAAGATTATAACCGAAGGCATAGACATTATGCTGGCAGTCGATGTATCAGGCAGTATGCGCGCCCAAGATTTTACTATCGGACATAAACGAACCGATCGGCTGTCCGTAGTAAAACAAGTGCTTCATAATTTTATTTTGCAGCGTAAAAACGACCGCATAGGCATGACCGTCTTCGCGAGATACGCTTATACCCAATGCCCTCTTACACTTGATTACGGGGTATTAACCCAACTTGTGGATAAAACAAAAATAGTTGATGTGCAGGATGAAGACGGAACCGCTATCGGATCGGGTATAGCAACCTCAATAAAACGCCTTCAGGATTCTAAAGCGAAAAGCAAAATAATCATACTGCTGACCGATGGAAGAAATAATGTGTTTGATATCGATCCGATCACAGCTTCGGAAGTAGCCAAAACTTTTGGAATAAAAATTTATACCGTCTGCGTAGGCACTTACGGAGAAGTCCCGTATCCAATGAAAGATTTTCTCGGCAGAGAGGTGTTAACTCCGGTCAGAATAGATATCGATGAAGATACATTAAAAGAAATAGCAAATAATACAGGCGGAATGTATTTTCGGGCAACAGATACCAAATCGTTAAAGAAAATATACGGCGAAATAGATAAACTGGAAAAAACAGAAACTAAATCCAACACATATACCGATTATAAAGAAATTTTTGTCTATTTTGTTATACCTGGATTGCTTTTGCTTCTTTTGGAAATAATTCTTGCAAACACAAGGTTTAGAAAAATACCTTAAGGGAGATTTATATTTATGCGGTTCGGAAATTTACATTATTTATGGCTTTTGTTTATTATACCCGCTCTTGTAGGATTTTATATTTACGCTTTCGGCAAAAAGAAAAAAGCATTGTCTTTGTTTGCCCATAGCGATATTTTAGAAAAACTTCTTGTGTGGGTCAGTTTGCCTCGGCAATACTTTAAAGCAGGGCTTCTTTGTGTTGCTATACTGTTTATTATTCTCTCTTTGATAGAACCAAAATGGGGATACAAATGGCAGGAAGTAAAACGCAAGGGAATAGATATTATCATTGCCCTTGACGTATCGCGAAGTATGCTCGCCCAAGATATAAAACCAAGCCGCCTTGAGAGAGCTAAAATTGAAATCGGAGATTTCTTAAACCATCTTAAAGGCGACCGGATCGGTCTTTTGGTTTTTGCCGGAACTTCGTTTATGCAGTGCCCTTTAACACTTGACTACGGTGCGTTTAAATTGTTTCTCGATCAAGTAGATACTACCGTCATATCACGAGGCGGCACGGATATAGGCAAAGCAATTTTATGCGCTAAAGACTCGTTTCTTGAAGGTGAAAATAAATACAAAATAATTATTTTTATAACTGACGGAGAAGACCTTCAAGGAAAAGCCGTTGAAATTGCCAAGGACGCAAAAAAACAGGGGATTAAAATTTTTACCGTTGGATTAGGCTCTAATGAAGGTGCGCCTATACCTGTATTTGATGAAAACGGAAATAAATCGTACGTGCGCGATAAAGACGGCAATATGGTGCTTTCAAAACTCGACGAAACAACATTGCAGAAAATAGCTCTTTATACCGGCGGGGCATACATAAAAGGCAACACCGCCCAAGGATTAGGGTTGGAAAAAATATATAATGAAAAAATAGCAACACTTGATAAACGGGAACTGAAAAGCACTATGCAAAAAAGATACGAAAACAGGTTTCAGATACCTCTGTCTATAGCAATAATATTGATAATAGTTGAGTTTTTTTTCACTGAAAAAAAGAAAGTGCGGACAAATGAATTATAAAATATTTTTTGTTTTAATAACGGTTTTTCTATTCGAATGCGGATTTACAAATAATTTCCGTTCAAAAATTAAAGAGGCTAACAAAGATTATGAAAACGCCGATTACGAAAAATCGCTGAAAAAATATATGGATATAAATGTGGAGCACCCCGGCAATGCGCTTGTAGAATACAACATTGGAAATACCCTTTATAAACAAAAACGCTATGACGAAGCTATAGAACATTTTGAGAAAGCATCCGTTAATTCCGATATAAAACTTAAATCAAAAACCAACTACAATATCGGCAACAGCCTGTATCAACAGGCAATCCAATCGGAATCGGCAGGCAAACTTGATGAATCTATAAAAAAAATGAAAAATGCTGTTGAATATTATAAACAGGCACTGCATAATAATCCTTCCGATAAAGATGTTAAATATAATATCGAATTTGTCCAGCAGGAAATCAAGCGTATACTTAATAAGATAAAAGAACAGCAGAAAAATCAAAAAAATAAACAAAACCAGAAAAAAAATCAGCAACAGCAACAGCAATGCCAACAAAAAGATAACGACGGACAACAGAAAAATAAATCTCAGGACAAAAAAGAACAGCAAAAAAAACAAGGTTACAGGGCTCAGAAGGATCAGAAGGATAAGACAAATAAAGGGGAAAAGGATAAAAAAAATCAGCCCGCTAAAAAAGGGCAGGAGTTATCCAAACAAGAAGCCCAGAGATTGTTAGACAGTTTGCCGGATAAAGATAAAAAACGAAAAAAACAGCGTGTTCAGCGCGGTTATCTTGGAAAGGTTGAGAAAAATTGGTAAAACAGCTTTTTATAGCAATATTCTGTTCCTTTTTTATAATTAATACCGCCAATACAACGGCAGCTAAAGAACAACGGTTTGACGCAAGCGTCCAAAAAACCGCTATATCTATGAACGAAAGTGTTATCTTAACATTAACAACATATGAGTTTGAACCGGATTCACCGCCTCAAGTGCCGAATATAGACGGATTTAAAACAATTTATCGTGGCCAGTCGACGCGCGGTTCATCGAGTATGACCATAATAATCAACGGAAAACGCCAAAGTATAGAGAAATCACAAAAATTTATTTACCAATACGAACTGATACCCACAAAAACAGGTGTTTTCACTATACCGCCTATAACCGCCCGTTCCAGCGGGACGCGATACCGCACAAATCCAATTACCATTACCGTCTCAAAAGTAACCAAGCAAAGCCAACGCGATGTTTTTATTGAAACTCATTTAAGCGTGCATGAATGTTACGTAGAACAGCCGGTTGTTCTTGATATCAAATGGTATTTTTCAAAACAAATTTCTTCTTACTCATTATCCATTCCTTTTATGCCGTCATTTAAAAATTTTATCATTAAAGATATTGACACCGATATTTTACGAAACACCAATGTGCAGAAAATACAGTTTAACGACAAAGAACTTGATTATTTCCAATTATCGGATGATATATATAACGGAGTTCAGTACAAGGTACTTACATTAAGAAAAATTATTGTGCCGGGCGCGTCGGGCACATTTTCGTTTGAGCCGGTAACCCTTATATGCGATGTGCTTAAAGGATACAAACGCTCGCAGGATAATTTTGACAGTTTCGGTTTTTTTTCAAGACGAGTTCCTATCACTGAGCGGCGTGTTGTGCGCTCTAACCGGCAAAAATTAGTTGTGAAATCGTTACCTGCTCCGCCCGCGGATTATCCTGATTCGATTTCTGTCGGAAGATATACAATGACTATCGGAGCTTCCCCTAAAAAAATTAAAGTGGGCGACCCTGTTACTTTGTCGATTGTGGTAGCCGGTGAAGGCAACATTGAAGCGGTAAATGAACCGCTAGTAACCGATAAACAGAATTTTAGAAAATTTTCCGAAGACGCTAAAAGCGAAGTGTCCGTATCGGCAGAAGGAATAAAAGGCAAAAAGGTTTTCCAGATTCTTCTTATCCCCACTTCAGATAAGTTAACGCAAATTCCTCCTTTGGAACTTGCTTATTTTGATCCGTTAACCGGTTCATATAAAAAGCGGTTATCAAGACCTATACCTATAAAAGTTATTCCTGCCCCTGTATCTAACGAGCCGGTTATTATTGAGGCTCAATCTAATCAATCAGGTAAAAAAGAGGTTCATATCGTTTACAAAGATCTGCCCGGCTACATAAAAGAAGATTTAGGGAAAACCGTTGTGCGCGAAAAATATATTTACCAAAAACCGTGGTATTTAATTTTATTTGTTTTTCCTGTATTTTTTAATTTTGCATTTTATTTGTTTATGAAACATAAACGTAAACTCGCGGGAGACGTCAAATACAGGCGCAAAATTACCGCCCGCAGACGAGCCGATAAAATTTTTAATAACGCGGTTAAAATCAGGAACGATAAAAAAACTTTTTATTCTGAAATCGTTCGGGGTTTTAATGAATATTTCGGCGGAAAATTCAATATACCGGCCGCAGGTTTAACAATTGATATTGTGAACGCAAACCTTAAGAAAAAAGAAATTAACAACGACATTATAAAGCGGGTTGAGCAAATTTACCAGAACGCCGATATGGCTCGCTTCATGCCTTCGTTTAACGAGCGGGAAAGCGAATATGATATTATTAAAAAGGTAAAGGAAATTATTTCGTTACTGGAGAAATGCAAATGGTAAAATTTATATATACTGTTACAACTTTATTTTTTATTCTGCATGGCTCGTGCTCTGCGAAGACATCCGACAGTATAGATATTGGAAAATGGTTTGCATCGGGTGTTGAACTGTACAAACAAGGAAATTTCAAACAAAGCGCGGTTAAGTTTAAAAAAATTATTAAATCGGGCACCCGCTCTGGATCTCTTTATTTTAATCTTGGAAATTGTTATTTTAAAATGGGCAAATTGGCTG
>JAGGZS010000226.1 GCA_021161885.1 bacterium | reverse complement strand
TGTTTAATCGGATTTTCTTTATTAGGTTTTTGCCGATTTTATCTTTACCATAATATATATAAAATAATGTGCTATGTAAATATCTTGAATTAAAATTCTGTCAAACCTGCTCAAAATAATATATAATATAATTAAAGGTAAAAAACTTTTCCCATTAAAATTATTATGGTGTAATCAGGAATAAAAATATGGTTATCAGAAAACAGACATTTTGGTTGTTTTATCTATTTGTATTTTTTTTACACTCCCCAAACCTGAGTTTCGCTTCTGAAATAAAAGAATGCAAAATACCATGTGATATCGCGAGTATCAATTCAAAAAATGATTATGAAGACGGTAATCTTATTTACTATATTCAGGATGCCCATTGCCAGCCTGAAGCGCAATATGCCATAGCTAAACTTATCGAACGGATTGTAAAATATCACGGTTACGCGGTTGTCGCCGTAGAAGGAGCTCAAGGTCGATACAATATAGACAGGTTTAAAAAATTCCCTGACAAAAAAGCATTAATTGATGTATCGAAACAGTTTGTGAAAAACGGAAGTATCTCCGGCGCTGAATATTTGTCTCTTACCTCGGATAAAGACTTTTTACTGACAGGAGCGGAAAATAGGGATTGTTATATTGAAAATTATAACTGTATGACCGCTCTTTTGAAAATACAGCACAGTGCTGTTATGTCAATAAAATACCTTATTGAGCAATCTCTGCTTTTTGCTCAGGTTAAATTAAACCGCGAACAAAATGAATTTATAGAAAAATGGTCGGCATACAAAAGAAGCGAAATTGAATTAAAAGATTTTAGCGAATATTTAGGGGAATTATATAAGGTTTCAGGCAAGGATGTTAAACGGTTCGGCGAAATAGAAAAATATTTGAATACCTGTCGAGTTGAAAAAAATATAAACTTAAATGCGGTAGAATCCGAACGGCTCGCTTTTTTCGACTGGTTTACTGCCCATACCGATAAAGCTGAATTAGCCGGGCTGTTTACTACCGACCTTAACTTTCAGTTACAGAAAATAACTGCCAAAGAATATTTCGGCCGCATAGTTAGTCTTGCCCGGTCAAGTAAATATGATAATGAATTTTTTAAAGAAATAATAACATATAATAAATACCTTGATATGGTTGCCTCGCTTGATTCCGTTTCTTTTCATAACCAACTGAAACAATGTATCAGCGAAGTCAGAAATGTCCTGTTTACCACCGAGGATGAACGGCAAATAATAGATTACATTTGTTCGTTGTATGACTTAAATAATCTTGTGCGGCTTCATATAATCAATGCTGATTTAGATAATCTGATCGGGTTTGGGGATGTTCAGAAACTTAAAGTTTGTACGGCGAAAATATTTAATTCGGATTTAGGCGCTAAGGTAAATTGGAATATTCTTGCACAGGCTTATCAATGCGGGTTGGATTTTTATTCTAAAGCCCGCGCAAGAGATTCGGTTATGGTTGACAACCTGCTGTCCGCAATGGAGTCGCAAGGATGTCCTGTAGGAATAATCATAGCGGGCGGTTTTCATCAGCAAGGTATATGCAGTGAATTAAATGATAAACAGATAAGTTACCGATCTTTAAAACCTTCTTTAATCAAAATAAAAAATAACAGCAGATACATTGCGTTAATCAGAAATACAAAGACGCCTCTTGAACGATGGGTGTCAGCCTCAACATTGGCTGTCGCTTCGTGGCTTTCTGGCAATCCGTTGGTTAACGGGGGGGCTAAACAAGTGAAAACAGTTGTTTTTTCATCTATGCTCATAAGCGCGAGCATAAAAAATATGTTCCCAAAAGATATGATATTGCTGCGGGAAAATTTATCTGACCTTATGGATAGGGCACAGCTTTATCTTGAGCCGTGGATGAAACAGTACGCTCCGCAAATAAAACTCGATAATCTTGTTTTCCTTAATGACAGATTATCGATTGAACTGTCAATTAACGGCAGGCAGATTGTTTTTTTATTTGATACACTTGATTCTCAAGGAGAAGATTTTCCTGTTGATGCCAGTAAAATTTTAGAACAAACAGATATTGGCGGCTATACGGTTACTGTTGTAACCTATGAAGTGGCTGAACAGATTAAAAAACTCGCAGAAATAGAGCAGGATATTAAAAACGGCAAAACCGAACAAGATAATATAGCAAAAGTTTTTGAACGCTTAGGGCTCGTTAGCCAGTACAAAGCTGATAAATTATCTATAACCGGGTTGATAAATAAAGTAAATGAGTTGTCTCAAAGCGCAGTTACTGTTTCACTGTAGGATTATTACGCCGCGTTGAAATGGTTAATCGTAGAGCAAAGAGATATTTTCACAAATGATGATATAGTTAATATTATCGATCGAAACAAGCAGGCATTTGAACAGTTTGATATTACCCTGAACCCTTCTGGTATCATTGCTTTGGCGTATGACCTTTTAAAACAGGTCAATGCCGGTGAAGCTGTACTGATGGCAACGAATTTGCCGGCAGCATGGCATCAAATATTGTCCGCTAAAAAAATAGGCAGTATAGCCTTTGCGTATGATGTTCCTTATGAAGCTGTTGTAAGGATGCTGTTTAACCTTGTTTTTCTGCCTGCTCCCCAACCCGGTATAGTTAGTCTTGGTTTCTATAACGGACAAGAATACCAGATGCGCATTATCAAATTAACCGACGGCTCTATGATGATAAGGATAGTCTCCGATGAACCGTTTGTGTCTAAAAAAAGTTTTCTCAATAAACCTTTTAAGTTTGATGACGACCCGCCTGCGGACGCTGGGGCACTGAATAACGGGCTTGTGTTAATTGAAATAGACGGTAGTTTTGTCTTATCTGATATGCTCGCTTTTGACGCCCAATCAGGCAAATTATCTTATACGGATATAAAAGATAACATTGTAGGTTTGAACAGGGGAGAGAAAGGAATATTAAAATTAAGAAATTTCATCGAAAAAATGTTTGACATGTCTATGGCACATGGATACGTACCTCGCGGGATAATTTTTAGGAGCCAAAACGCTGAGCCTAAATATTTTACCGGTAAAAATCAGTTTATGGATTATATGGACAAAAAATTGTCTGCCCTGTATTTACCTCTTCAGCAAACAGGCTGGGCAGATGAGGCGGGTAAGTTGAGTGAACCGCAAATGATTGATTTTACGCAGCGAGGCGTTAGATTCGGTGATGTCGGAGGCGGGTATGAAAATTTTCATGATATTGAAAATATGATTGACTTAAAAGGCAAAACGGTATTAGATGTCGGCTCGCAGCTCGGATACAATGTTTTTTATGCCCATTTAAAAGGCGCAGAGTTTGCTGTTGGGGTTGATATAAATCCTTATCAGCAACAGATGGCGAGAGAAATATCTGTTTATATGCAAGATGATTTGTCCGATGACGGCAGTCGCGCTGATGAACGAATCCCTAATTTAGTTCTTGCTCCTCATGGAATAACTCAAGGACAGCTTTTTTTCAGGACTCTTGACATTAAAGAATATGAAACAGCCCACCATGTTTCTCTTACGGCGAAACCACCGGAGAATATTGAACTGAGCATAGCTGATGCGCGTAATCTGCCTTATGAGGATAATTCGTTTGACGTAGTATTATCGCAGTATTTATTGTCATATATAAAAAATCCGTCTTTAGCTCTTGCAGAAATGCTTCGTGTCGTTAAACCGGGCGGTATTTTAAAGTTTAATTATTCTTTTATTGATGAAACAGATATGCTTATTCTTGAAGAAGCCCGTAAAATATTAGCCCGTAAGCATAATGTTTATATTGATTATTCCATCACGGGTTTAAGTGAGGAATCGGTCTTGATGCAGATTAATTCCAAGACAAAAATAGAAGCTGTATCAGCCGAACAAGGTAAAGATAAATTTACGGATAAGATAAGTTCTCTGCCTAACAATTTTGACCGAAAACCGTATCTTTATTCATTATACCCGCCCATATCCGCTGTGCCTCAAAATTATTATACTGCGGCAGAGGGTTCTTTTGATTCCTTAAACTCAATAACCGGTATTAAGGGGCAGGAAAAAGTATCTTTAATATTCGCTAAACAGATGTTAGACAGATTATATAATAGTGAGCTTTTTCACGGGCTCTCTTCCGTTGAAATAAGCAGAGGTTCCGCGGAACTTGTCTCTATTATCAACGACAGGTTAGTTGTTGACGAATCGGCTTTGTCTAATCCGTACATATTGTTTTCTTTAATGGAACAGGCTTTAGTCAGTCGTTTTATTAATGAATTGCCGATTGAGTTCTTTCGTGAAAATCAAGTTCCAGAGGAACTGCTTCTTCTTTATAAAGATGTAATTCTTGTATATTATTTTACAGAACAAATATTAAACAGGTTTTCTGAAAATCAGGCAAGGCAAATAATCGCAGGGTTACGGGGGGCGGCTGAAAAAGATACATCTCTTGAGCTTCAGGCAGATATGTTAGGAAAAATGCTTGAACGGTCTTTAAGAAAACCTATTAGTGATAAGAAACTTATTTATGACATTTTGAGTGAATTGGTTAATCTGCCCCAATATGAAAATCTTAAAGTTACTTCAAAAGAATTGAGCGATTTGTTTGATACGGATGTACTGTCTTTAGCACCAATAGATGAAATTGAGACTTTGGCTGGTAACATAAACAGTATTGTTACAGGTTCTTATGTCAATCCTGATTTTTCTTTTGAGTTTATCTCTGAGCAATTGCTAAATCAAGCCGCGCAGAGCGTTAATCCTGATTTGAGCGTAAAAGAATATATGGATTTTTTACCGTACCTTAATGAGATAGAACAATTTAGGGCGGATATACCCGTTAATCTGACCGAATTGCTCGATAAGGAGATGTTTAACCGTATTTTTAAACAGTTTCCCGCAGCCGGTTTTTATATCCTTAAAGATATGGTTAAATCGGTAATGAATGATCCTGAAAATCCCGCACAGGCACCTTTTTTAATGAAACTTGACAGTGCCAGTATTATGTCTATTATCCAAAACATAAGCCGTTCTATAGACGGAAGGTTACCTGAATTTGAAAACGGTGTAAAGTACGCTGTCCCAATATTGGAAGCAATGCCGGCTTCCGCATGGATAGGTTCACGGTTGAATTCTAAACTAATTGAAATGAATAACGGTGAACCGTACCGTGTATTGAATATGCAGCTTGAAACTGAAAATGAAGAGAAATTTTTAAAAAAACTCAATAACATTGCATTGCTTAATAAAATCGGCGCAAACGAAATAGTCGCTTTAAAAATAACCAGAAAAGTTAATGTGGATGGAGGCAAGGGGCTGGATGTGTATATTGTTGTCGATACCTTAGACGAGATATATCAAAACGCACAGTTAGTTGTCGGGTTCGCTACATTTCTTGAGCATGAAATGAGTTATAAGAAAACTTTTTCAATACCAGAAAACAGCACAAAATCAAGTTTTATATCGTTTAACTATGATTTGCGCTCTGTCGGTATCGGTTCGGAATTTGTCAGGAATGAAATAGCTTTGTTTCAGCAATGCGGTATGGCTAAAACGGCGGTTAACGCAGTATCTAAAGAAATAAAAGTGTACGGTATGCTCGAAAGGGAACTCAACGCCGAAGTGGTGATGGATTCATTATGGGACAAAATATTGCCTGATGCAAATTTGACCCGGGAATTCGCAGCGTTGTTATTCAGAATAGGCGTGTTAAATAGTTATCAGTTAGATGAAATATGGGATTTGGCAGCAAAAGAAGAAGATGTTATAAGTGAGCTCAAATCTATATTTAACCAAGCTATAGAAGATGAATGTCAAGAGGGCGAATCTGTTTTACATATGTTTAATAGAAGAACAATGCAGTTCGTACGCGAACGGGCACGACTTGAACAACTTATTGATATTTATGAGGATTTATTAAGTGAACCTTTGGTAACGGCTAATTTTCCTGAAATTAAAGATGAATACGAGGCTTTTAAAAATTATAAAGATTTGGCAATTGAAACTCCTGTCTATAATCTGGAACCTCTTACACTGGGAATGGAACAAAGGCTAATAGACACAATACCTGAGTTTGAGGAAAATTTGCTGTCGTATATTAATAACGATATTTTAGGATATGCTGTTGTTCCTAATAGTTTATTTACAGGAGTTGTGGATATAACCGAAACTTATAACGAATTTTCGTCTTATGTCGGCAGAGTTCTGCCGTTTATTGATTTGAAGGGAACTATACCCGATCAGGTTAGACCGGATAATATGGTCAGTCATGTCAGCCTTATGCTTAAGACTGCGGCTAATCTTTCGGAACAAAGAAATCCGCGGGAAATAAGCGAAATACTTCAGTCGGAAAATATATGGAGTTCATTAGCGCTTAATACCAATAAGATACAAAAAGAGGCTATTGTTTCTCAGGCGGTTCAAAGCCTGTTTTATGCTTTGCTTCAGAAAAAAACATTATCTATCAGCACGATCAAAAAATATTTTCGGTTTTTTTATAAAAAAGGATTATTTGACGGTGAATTGCTGCTGCATTCAGGGCAATGGGCTGTTAATGTGATACAAGCAAACCCTAATGGCGCAAAAGTTGTGTTTCTCTCTCTTGCAAGCTTGTTTATCGATAACCCGCGGGAAGCATCCGAATTGTTTAAACGGCTTATGGCGGTTGAAGGAGTTGATTTTGCCGCGCTTGTGCGTTATGCCAGTTCAGTTGACTCAAATACGTTTATTACTCAGTTACCCGATCTGTTAACCGTTTTTGAAGCGGGTATTCGTGAGCGTTTGGATATCCTATGCGGTACGGGAGGCGAAAAATTCGGCAGGTTGAATTTACTTATGTCCAATAACTCGGTTATCACGCCCGATGTTTTAGACCCTTCTAAATTAGTTATGCAAATTGAAAACAGGCAATCTGATGAAAATGGATTCTTCGCAGAAGGTTTTTCTTCTTCTGAATTAGCAGGTAATTTGTTTCAGGAGCTTACTGAAAAAGGGATAGGCGTTACATTAATGAAAGGGGTTTCAAAAATATCCGGCGAAGACCAATTTTTTCTAAAAATCGGATCTGTTAATATCGGCATAAGCCCGTTTGCCCAATTTATTAACCCTGATTATAACGATGTTGCGCCTGTTGATCCTGACGTATTGAAAAAAATTTATGAATCTAACAGGTTTTTTGTGCCTTTAACCGCCAATGAACCTTTAATATGGAGAAATTTAAACCGCCTGCGCGAAATGTATTTTACTGGTAGAATTGAAACTGTACGCGTTGAGGAAATTGATTATATTGACGTGATTATTGAATCAAAAATAAGAACAGGTGACGGAACTTTATCTGCCCAGACAAGTACATTAAGGGTACCGAAAGCTAATTTATTTGATTTATATGACGCGGTAATGTCAGCTGATTCAGCAAAAACTTTTCAATCAATATTAAGGTTTAAACACGCTGATTTAAGTTTTACCTCTACAACCGATAAACCTGAAATCGCTAAATTCCGCGCGAATTATTTTAATGATATTTTTTATCAATTAATTTCCCATATGGATCCGCTATGGATGTACACTGAGAAAGTTAATAACGCTGTTGCGGGATTCAATCAATTGGATCCAGTTTCGCTGGCGGATAAAATGGATATTACCCGCTATGCGGATATATCAAATATTGCCCGGCAGATAGTTCTTAAACAGCAACTGATTGAGTCGGAACAACAGCAAGATATGGCTATTTGGGATCCCGATAGAATAGATATTTCTAACACCTTGAACCCTGATTTTTCGGTTATAGCAATAGATTCATTTCCTGTGGGTTATATGCTTGGATCGGAAATATCTTTATTAGAACCGTTGCAATATGCTGTACCTGTGGTAAAAGAAAAAATCGCAAAGGATAGCAATTATTCTTTTTCTCCTTTCGTTAAAACGAATTCGCAAAACAGCACTTTTACTAATATAGCCGTTTTTAAACCAACCGAATACGGTTCACTTTCCGCTGAACCAGAACTCGGGTTGAATATGGCTGATTTCGATCCGGATTATTATAAACAAGAGATCAGCAGGGCATTGATAAATGTCGGCTTTAATATTAAAGATATGTTCGCTGAAAATATATCTATTCAGTTGGTGCAGGGGCATTGGCGTTTAGGAAACAGGCAAGCTAACATTAGTGATGGATCAACAACATTGAATATTGATATAGACGCTTTGCGTGATCCGCTGTTACTTGAACTTATTTTACGCCATGAGTTACTCCCTCATTTCGGCGCTGCAGGAGAGGTGCATGCTTTATTAAATGATATTTTCCATTTTAACAGTTTGTCGCACGAACGCCAGCAACGGCTGCTTTCAGTATTGAGAAACGAAAATGTCGATCTCAGAAAATTCGCGGATATTCTGGATAAATCTATAGGAACACCGCTTTTGGGTATTATTAGTGATGTTGCGGCTTATGTATCTGACGATAAAAAATATCCTCAGTTGTCGTTAGAACTAAAAGGAATGAGCGGTGATGAACTTTACCGTTATTTATCTCATAGCTTCAACGATAAGCTTGCGTCAGAACTTGAGGAAATGAACCTAACGCCCCTTGATGTATTGAAACTAACCGTATATCCGAAATCTTATGATTTATCAGCAGTTTTTACGGCGATAAAACAACTTGAACAAGACCCTGCTTTTCCTGAATCCGCGCGTCTAACGGCAGTGTCATTTTTATTGGATAATAAGTTAGAAACCGATGCTTTAGCCGAATCGTTTTACAATATGGATATGGATGCTAATCGTGAATTGTTTGAAAATTTATTCCTTTTCTTTGGTCCCGAAATTGTTCCGGTTTTATTAAGGGGCGCTCAAACTGATATTCAAAGGCTTACTCAATTTGAATCATTTATGATAACTTTCGCAAAAGCATTTGGCGATACGTTTGAATATTCCATCGAATTTGAAGCGTCCGAGGAGTTTTTGAAAATTGTTTTTGAAAGAGGCGATACAAATGTCGAGCGGTTTTATACTGTAAGCGGTAAGATATATTCAGAAAATGTTTACGACCATGTCGATTGGTACAGCGCTATACCTGAACAAACGGAACAAATTGCTAATTTATGCGAAGATATATTCGGGAAAAATCTTGAGGATATATTAGTTGTTTTAGGTGATTTGATTGAAGAACCGAAAAATTATGAAAAAGTAAAAAGCAAAATAGTCAAATACAATGATAAACTCCATAATCTTGTTGAACAAATGATGGGCGATTACCATAAAGTTAAAACTGCCCGAAAATATCTTGATTTACGCAATATTCCTGTAAGTAAAAAGGAAATGGCTGTCAACATAAACACCCAGTTTGCCAGCGATTTAATCGGTTCGCCAATATCTTACGGACTGGGTATGATACAAATGGCTGAAATTGAAATTAATCAGGCGGCTGATGAAAATAGAGAAATTGATTTTGATGAAGTTATTAATTTTATGAACCTTGCGTTTGAAAGTTTTACAAATCTAAGGCAGTTAATTGTAAGGTACCGTATTATAAGAGATTATAGAATAGCTTTAAATGATGATAACTATATGGTTAAATTTGAGGAATCTATGGCGCTGGACGCTAATACTCAGGTAAGAGACCCTGCGTTTTATCCTGAATCAGCGGTGGCGGAGCAGATTAAATTGCGTATGAACACTGAAAACGATGTTTATGTGGTTTACTTTTCAGGATATGAGATTAATTCCATCAGGTTTATCTCTAACTTAATTGATAAAATAGGTTCTGGGAAATTATCGAAAATCGTTGTTGTTTCTCCTCAATTAGATACTGATGCAGCGGAATCGTTATTATCTGAATTTAATATTACCCAAGCATCTGCCCTGATCCTCGGTAAAGATATTTTAGCAAAATCAGATGCTGTATCAGGGTCGGATATTATATCTGTAATAGAGCAAAATGTGCAAACCGAACCGGATAACATAATTTTTCTGTCCGATAAGGCAAGAGTTTTTTCCGGTTTGATGAAAGAGGGATTGACTGTGCTTCCCTTACCGGATATCAAGCAGACCCCTAAAGCGTATTCTCCCGCGCTCGGAAGCAAAGCTGTAATCGATCGAGCCGCTTAATCTCTTTTGGTT
The DNA here is from genome assembly GCA_021161885.1 of bacterium. Classification (GTDB taxonomy): domain Bacteria; phylum Auribacterota; class Auribacteria; order Auribacterales; family Auribacteraceae; genus JAGGZS01. The sequence continues at coordinate 1,158 of JAGGZS010000226.1, read as the reverse complement.
GCTCTACCTTTTGATAATGAATATAGTAATAAAGATTATAAAAGATTATAACTGATCTGAGAAAAAAATCGTGTTATCCAGGCGATTTGCGAGATGATTTTAATATCGAGAAAATTAAATCGCAGACATATACCTTTGTTTAAAAGTTATAGTTTAGATTGCGGTTTGTTGTTCATCAGTTTCCATACGTAAATATAATTATCTTTAATATCAAAAATCGGTTCGGTTTTGGCTGGAAGCCGGTTGATAACTATTTCCAACAAAGCAATGGGTATTTTTATTCGTGCCAACGGTTTAGTTTTTAGGGTCTTCAGAGGGAATTTTAGTGGTTTAAAACTTAAAAAATAGACGTTTTTTCTTTTTTTGATGAAATCTGATAACACGGTTTCCAGTCCGTCAAAATTTTTCATCAAGTTATTGCTCTGCCCGACAGGGATAAACATACAATGGGACAAAATGCCGGAAAAATAAAGCGGAGTACCGTAAAGACCGATTTTTGGATCAAAAAGCACTATTGCTGAATCGGGTTTTATATATTGTTTTAACGAATACATTCCATCAATTAATCCGCCGCATTCCGATAAACCGATTGTCGGATATAAAATACGAAGCAGAATAGATAAAAATACACTGTAAAACACTATCCCGATAATTTTAAGGATGCGTAGCGATCTAAAAAAAACAAAATAAAAAAAATATCCCATACCTATCGTCAACACCGGCAAAGCGACTGCCGTAAACCGTCTAATTGCCCAGAAATGATCAGGGCGTATTCTCGGGTTAGGGAACAATATAAGTACCCACACAAAAAACGATGCTAAAAGAAAAAATTTTATGATAACATTATTTTCGGATTGATTTTTTTTATCAGCCGAAAACAAACTTATTCCCGCTAATCCTATTATCACCCCAAAAATAGAATAATATAAAATAAACCACTGGGACGGAGAATGTTTTGATGTGAAATATGTTATAATAAAGATCGATATAATCCCTGAAAACAGCAAAATGGAGGATATTTTTATAAAAATTTCTGAAACGATTTTTTTCTTTAGCGCATAAAAAAGTATCCATAAAAACACGTATCCTGAGAACAGGGTAAAAATTAAATTTTTTCTCGCCAGCGCAATATAAAAAAATTTGGATAAATAATAAATT
>JAGGZS010000129.1 GCA_021161885.1 bacterium | reverse complement strand
ATTTAGTGCTTAACAGAAATTTAGCTTGTTCCTGCTCGTTATTAAATAAATCTGATTTTTTATATGATAAATTCAGCATTTCAGATAATCCGCGAACAATCATTTCTATAAAATCTGGTTTTAAAGATTGAATGGTTTTATTATTTTTCAGTAATTTTTTATAAAAAAAAGATGACTGATGAAGCACGATTTTATTTTTCCGGCGTTGAGCACTGCCGCCTACTTTCAGATTATCCCATAAAATATCGTATTTAGAAGGTTCTTTAAAACAAAATTTACTTGAAAGCGGACTTGATAAAACAGAAGAATTTTTTGTTTTTAGCAAACCGAGCATATTTTTGCCGTCAATATCTATGGAATCGATAATTGATTTGTTAATCATATTATAGCTGTTTATTACCGGACCCTCAAAAAAATTTTCAGCGGCGGTTAGCGAAAAGGTAATGTCGTCATTATGAATAACCGCTCCGCCGCCTGTCGGACGCCTTACGATAGTATAATCGATTGTTGACGGCAATTTTTTTTCTACTTCCTGCATTTTCTGGAAATAACCTATTGATACGGAATTTTCCGCCCATTCATAAAATCTTAGAACCGGAATAAAATTATTCTTTTCGCAGGTAACGGATATAGCCTCGTCCACAGCCATATTATAAAACGGAGAACTTTTTTTGTGAAAAATCACCCTTAGATACATAGAGTGGGGCACGGGATCAGTCATCCTCTTCCATAGCGCGCCATGAGGTTACCGGATTGCGTGCCGCCCGCACCTCGTCGGGTCGGGATATACATTGTTTCGCCGGCAGATGATGGAATATGTCAGGGTTATCCATAATCGCTTTTTTTACGGCAACTAATTCCTCGACAAACAAGTCTAAAGTTTCTATGGTTTCCGTTTCCGTAGGTTCAATCATTATAGCCTCTTCAACAATCAGCGGGAAATATACTGTCGGCGGATGGATATTTTTATCTATTAACCATTTTGCCGCGTCAATCGCCCTTACTCCGTATTCAGCGGCTTCTTTTTTAAAAGAAATAACAAATTCGTGCATTACCGATTGGTTATAAGGAACAGAAAAATGTTTCTCTAATTTTTTCATCAGATAATTCGCGTTTAATATAGCGCATTCGCTTACTTTCCTCAGCCCGTTGACTCCATTTATAAGGATATATGTGTATGCTCTGAGAATAACGCCTATGTTGCCGTAAAATGTGGATATTTTACCGATACTTTTATCCGATTTATAATCAAGGAAATATTTGCCGTCCGCTATTTTTATGGATGGTTTGGGTAAATAAGCAATAAGATGAGATTTTACTCCAACAGGTCCTGAACCCGGACCGCCTCCTCCGTGAGGAGTTGAAAATGTTTTATGAAGATTAAGATGAACCACATCAAACCCCATATCTCCCGGTCGGGTGATGGATAAAAGAGGATTAAGGTTAGCCCCGTCATAATAAAGCAGAGCGCCTGCCCCATGGACAAGTTTTGCTATTTCAAGAATATTGTTGTCAAATACACCTAATGTATTAGGATTAGTCAACATAAAAGCCGCTGTATTCGGGCACAAAACCGTTTTCAGTTTATCAATGTCAACCATACCCTGCTCGTTTGAGGGTATAGTAACAACTTCAAAACCCGCGAGATGAGCACTTGAAGGGTTGGTGCCGTGTGATGAATCGGGCACGATAACCTTTTTGCGGGTATCCCCTTCGCCGTTATTATTATGGTACGCTTTGATTATCATCATACCCGTAAGTTCGCCGTGAGCGCCTGCTGCCGGCTGAAGCGTAAACGCATCCATAGCGCATAAAATAGATAACGATTTTTCCATATGATACAAAAGTTTCAGTAACCCCTGTACCGACTCATCTATCTGAAGCGGATGGATATCCGTAAATCCGTTTAACCCCGCAATATGCTCGTTGATTTTCGGGTTATACTTCATAGTGCATGAACCGAGCGGATAAAAATTTGTGTCCACAGAAAAATTTTGGTGCGATAGGCGGGTAAAATGCCGCACGATGTCTATCTCCGATACCTCCGGCAGTTCAGCTGGGTTTGAACGCAAATATTGGTCAGGTATATAATCGGATATTGGTCTGTACAAACTTTTCCATTCCGGTAAAGAATAACTTTTTCGTCCTTTGGAACTTTTTTCTATAATAAGTTTTTCTCTCATTTTACAATTTTCCAGTATATTTTGTTTGTTCAACAATTTTTTTCAAGGCGGTTACCCAGTTATCTATATCTTCTTTGGAGCGTTTTTCGGTTACAGCGACAAGCAGTCCGTCTTTTATTGGATTATCTTGAAAATTATTAAGGGATATACCGCCTAAAATTTTTCTGCCATAAAGTTTTTTTACAATTTGAGATACGTCCGCGTTCTTAATTTTCAGTGTAAATTCATTAAAAAACGGTTTATTAAAATAAAGTTCAATTCCGTCAATAGACGCAGCCTGCTCGGCAGCGTAATGGGCTTTTTCAAGATTTTGTTCAGCAAGTTCATAAAACCCTTTTTTGCCGAGCCATGAAAGATAAATACAAGCCTGAAGAGCCATAAGAGCTTGGTTGCTGCAAATATTTGATGTAGCTTTTTCGCGCCGTATATGCTGTTCTCTTGCCTGCAAAGTAAGCACAAAACAACGGTTGCCGCTATGGTCTTTTGTCAATCCGCATATTCGACCCGGCAGTCGCCGCATAAGTTTTTTTGTGGATGCTATGAACCCAAGATACGGACCTCCGTATGATAAAGGGATACCCAACGGCTGTCCTTCGCCGACAGCAATATCCACACCGCATTCATCGGGAGACGCAAGTATCCCTAATGATAACGGGTTGCATACCATAGCCACCCCGGCACTGGCTTGATGTATTTTATCGGTTATATTTTTCAGATCCTCAATACATCCGTAAAAATTAGGTGACTGGATTATGAGTCCGGCTGTTTTATTATCAATATACTTATCTATTGCGTTAAGGCTGACAGTTCCGTTTTCACAAGGGATAAAGGTTAATTTTATGCTTAGATTCTTGAGATATGTTTTTATTATCTCTTTATAAAAAGGATTAAGTGTGTCCGCCACAAGCAGATTATCTCGTCCGCGATAAGAGTTGATAAGCATTAAAGCCGCTTCCGCGCAGGCGGAACCTCCGTCGTAAAGCGATGCGTTGGCTACCTCAAGACCCGTAAGTTCGCTTACCATACTTTGGTACTCAAAGATAGCCTGAAGTGTTCCTTGGCTCGCTTCAGGCTGATAAGGGGTATAAGCGGTGGTGAATTCAGGTTTTGCGGATAGTGCTTTAACAACCGACGGTATGAAATGATCATAGGCGCCTGCTCCTAAAAAACAGGAGTACGAATTAATATTCTTGTTTTCATCGGCTGTCTTGGTTAATAAAGATGCAGCATCGTATTCGCTCATTCCTTCAGGAATGTTGACAGTTTTTTTTAAAATATTTTTCGGAATACCGCAAAGAAGATCGTCAAAAGACTCGACACCTATGGTTTGCAGCATTTTTTGTATGTCATCTTTTGAAGCCGGCACGTAATCCATATTTTAATCCTTATTCAAGAAACAGATAATATATTAAGCGTATTTTTCTTTATATTGTTCAGGAGTGAGGAGCGAATCTGTCTGTGAAGAATTTTTGATTTCTATTTCAAAAATCCATCCTTTGCCGTAACAATCTTCATTTACGAGTTCGGGATGAGAGTTGAGTTCTTCATTAACGGCTGTTATTGTTCCGTCAACGGGGCAATAAATGTCGCTTGCTGTTTTTACAGATTCGACTACGGCGCAGGCATCGCTTTGGTTCAGGGACTGACCTAATTCGGGCAATTCTACGAAAACAATATCTCCGAGTTCTTTCTGCGCAAAATCAGAGATACCTACTTTGCCTTTATTTCCTTCAATTTTTATCCATTCATGTGAATTTGCATAACGTAACGAGTCAGGAAAGTTCATAACCACTCCTTTCAAATTAAAAAATATTTATTATTTGAATATGTTCGGTTTAACAAATGGTCCTTTATGCAGGCTGATTTTTTTCTTTTTATTATGTATAAGCACAAATAAGCTGTCTGTATCGATATTTTCGGTTGAGATATATCCCATACCGATTCCTTCTTTAAGTGACGGCGACATTGTACCGCTTGTAACAGTGCCGACTTCTTTATCGACGCAGAAAATCGGATACCCTTGACGGGGAATGCCTCTATCGCGCATTATAAACCCTATTAAGCGTTGTTTAGTTCCTTGCTGAATTATTTTAACCAATGCGTCTTTACCGATGAAATCGTCTTTATTCAAATCTACTATCCATGAAAGCCCCGCACAGAGCACAGATATTTTTTCGTTTATCTCATTCCCATGAAGACAATACCGCATTTCAAGCCGTAATGTGTCGCGCGCTCCCAGCCCGATAGGTTTAATGCCGTATTTTGAGCCGGCGTCAAGCAGTATATCCCAAATTCGCGGTAATTCGTTCCATTTAGAATATATTTCAAATCCGTCTTCTCCGGTATAACCTGTTCTTGAGATAAGAACATTGTTGTTGCCGATTGTGTAGTCTGTGCAGTGATAATATAATAAATCGTTAAAAGCGTTTCCTGTGATTTTTTGTAGGATTTTTATGCTTAGAGGTCCTTGAACAGCAACAAGTCCTGTCTGCATGGTTAAATCTTTGACGGATACATCAAAAGCGTCTGCGTGTTTTTGCATCCACGCAAAATCTTTTTCAAGATTTGACGCGTTGACCACGAGATAAAAATAATTTTTTTTCCTGCGGTATATGAGAAGATCATCAATTATCGCGCCTGATTCGTTTAAAAACGCTGAATAAATAATTTTGCCGTCATAAGATAGTTTATTCACATTGTTTGATGTTATGTAGTTTAAAAATTCTATAGACTGGCTGCCTGTTACTTCAATTTCGCCCATATGCGTTAAGTCGAATAAACCGGATTTTGAACGGACAGTTAAATGTTCATTAACGATACCTGAGTATTGAATAGGCATTTTCCATCCGTGAAAATCTACCATTCGCGCTCCGAGGTCAAGGTGTGATTGGTGAAGCGGTGTTTGCAAGCTCATGATATAACTGAATCCTTTTTTCATAATTAGGTATTATTGGAAATAATGAATTAAATATTATTGCAGGCACATCTGAAAAAGTCAATAAATAAACATCGGGAGTTCGCCCAAAAAATCTTTCCTTAAATTTGGAAGTAGTTTATTCATAAGAAAATAGAGAGAATAAGAAGTGCTATTGATACCTGATATTTCAGACATAAACAAGAAATATGCGCAAAGAAGATTGGTAACATGCATTATGTATTTCAATGCTGTTTGGTTGGGGCGTAACTTGAAAATGAGCATATTAGTTCATCATGCGCTTTATCCATCAACCCCTCTTTTCTGTATGCCTGATTTCAGGTACTATGCAATAGCGGACGGTATCCGAGAGATTTTATGTGGTTTTAATGGCTGAATACTTGCTCCAAACATAACTGAACCTTCAGATTTACAAATCCCGTTATTGTTATAATTTTTTTTGTGAACTCCTGTTGACATATTACCATTTAATTAGTATAAATTTTATTAAAAATGGGGGATTAGCTCAGCTGGGAGAGCGCAACGTTCGCAATGTTGAGGTCAGGGGTTCAAATCCCTTATCCTCCATTTTAATTTTTTTTATAATACAATTCAGATAATTTATTTT
>JAGGZS010000260.1 GCA_021161885.1 bacterium | reverse complement strand
TCTTTGTTGAATACGAATCAGATGGGTCTCCCCAGTATATATACGAACTTGTACCACTGAATACTATATCATCATATCCGTCGCCGTTTAGATCGTAAGCAAATAATTGGGCGCAGTATGATGCCAATAGAAGCATAGTCAAAAAAATCAAACTTTTCAAAAAATTAAACTTCATAACTGCCCCCTTTTAGGTTATCTATCTCATTCTCATTCAAAGATTAATATAACATAATATAAAGAAAAACGCAAATTTTTATACATCAAGAAGCGTTACGTTGTATATATAAAATCCAAACTGTTGATCAAACAAATGAAAAAGGATGATATTAATGCAAAAATTTATAATAATTGACATATTTACCCGGCCAAGTATATATTTTTAGAAAATAACTCAATTATGTTTACAAGAGAAAATATTCCTGATGGATTTTTATCATGTTCTATCAAATAGAATTAGCGCATTAGTAAAGGAAAAACCAGTTCTATGGTGGATACTTATTTTTATAACTTTTTCATACGGAGTTTATTTTCAGGCGGAAACACTTATAAACCATGATGTATCATGGTATTTGTACGGCGCGCAAAGGATGCTTGGGGGAGCCCGTTTATACAGAGATATAATAGAGGTTAATCCGCCTTTAAACTTTTACCTTACGATTATACCTGTAATCATCGCGAAAATATTTAATTTGCCGTCAACAGCTGTTTATAAAGGATTTATTTTTTTTATAGGCTGGGTTTCTTTGTCAGCTTGTTTTTATATCCTGAAAAAAATATACGATAAGCGAGACCCATCTTTAATTTGGTTTTTGACTTTTATTCTATCCTTAATTTTTTTCACGCATCCTATGACTGATTTCGGGCAACGCGAACATATAATGATAATGTTATGTATGCCCTATCTTCTTTCAGCGGTACTGTTTCTGCAAAACAAACATTTATCAGCAGCCGTAATAATATTAACCGCCTGCATGGCTTTGACAGGGTTTGCCCTGAAACCTTTTTTTCTGCTGTCATGGATAACAACGGAATGTTTCATCATTTTTAAAACAAAAAGCATAAAAATAGTTTTCAAAAGATTAGAAAACCTGATTATCGCGGCAGGAATGTTAATTTATTTTATTTTAATGAGCACTGTCTGGACTGATTACTTTATTATCGCGAAAATGGCTCTTAAGGTGTATCATTCTTACAATACTCCGCTGAAAATAATTTTACTTTTTCGGTACGATCATATTTTAATGCTGATTTTCGCTTGTTTCGCGTTTTTTATGCTGAAAAAAAATAAAACTGATTTGCTTATATCCTTATTATTGCTTCAGTTAATTTCTTTTTTGATTATCGGGTTTATGCAGGGTAAAGGATGGCCGTATCATTTTATCCCTTACTGGTCTTGCGTGATATTTTTCTGGGGCAGTTATATCGGTTTGTGCGCCGTAAAGATTGATCAGTTTAAACAGTTAAAAAAAATTATAAAATTCGGGGCGCAAGGGGTAATGATAATTACGGCTGTTTATCTTATTATTTTCCGCGTTGCCATACCAATATATAATTACGAACCCAGTTACAAACGAGTCGTCGCAAGGCGTCTTGTTGATTTTATCGATAAAAACATTTTTCCAAAATCCATTTTTATTTTTTCCACAAGTGTAGACCCTGCGTTCCCGACAGTCAACTACAGCGGTTCTAAGTGGGCATCACGGTTCAATTGTTTATGGCTTCTGCCGGGAAACTACAAAATTGATTATCGTCCGCAAAGGTATCATGATGAAAGTTCAATGAACTATGTGGAGCAGTATGTTTACAGGGCGACTATATCCGATTTACTTAAAAACCAGCCGGAGTTATTGATTTTTGAGACCAGAAACCTAAAACAGGGTTTTTTCGGGAAAGAATTCGATTTTCTGAAATATTTTTCCCGGAACAAAAAATTCCGCGGATTAATGGATAATTACGATTTAATTCATCATATAGAGGACTACGCTATTTACAGAAAAAAATAAACAGAAAAAGATACCTAATTAGCGAAGCACTATATGTCGGTCATATTTTTCCCTATTTTTTAATTTACGCAAATTCCCAGCATTTTTAAAATTTGACTACTATTTTTTATCATAAAAAAAAATAATCGGACAGGCGTGTAATTAAATCAGAAGATATTGACGCTTCTTTTTGTGTGTGTTATTATGCTTAACTTCTATGTTTTTTATACAATATATAAAGAGATTATTTGCTGAGGGAGTAAAATGATACCACGATACAGTTTGCCTGAAATGGACAGGATATGGTCTGAAAAAAATAAGTTTGATACATGGCTTAAAATAGAGGTTTGTGCTTGCGAGGCTTTGCATCAGTTAGGAAAAATACCGAAAGAGGATTTAGATAATATTAAATCCAAAGCCGATTATTCTATTGATAGGATAGATGAAATAGAGCGAAAAACACATCACGATGTTATTGCTTTTTTAACGTCTGTATCAGAATTTGTAGGACCCTCGGCAAGATATATTCATATGGGGCTTACTTCATCTGATGTGCTCGATACCGCTCTTGCGGTAAATATTGTCAGCGCATGTGATTTATTGACCGAAAAAGCCGAACAGCTCGTAAAAAGCGTTTGCGCCAAAGCCAAAAAATATAAAATGACACCTATGATAGGGCGTTCACACGGTATTCATGCCGAACCAATTACGTTCGGCTTGAAACTGGCTTTAATGAAAGATGAATTAGTCAGGGGAATAAACAGATTAAAATACGCGAGGGAAGAATGCGCTGTCGGGAAACTGTCGGGAGCCGTAGGCACACATGCTCATCTTGACCCGAAGGTTGAGGAATATGTCTGCGGGAAACTCGGGCTTAAAGCCGCGGCGTTATCTACACAGATTATACAGCGCGACCGCCATGCTTTTTTTCTTAGCGCAATAGCGTGTTTTGGAGCTACTCTTGAAAAGTACGCTGAAGAAATAAGAAATCTTCAGCATACTGAAATCCGTGAAGTGGAAGAACCTTTTGCTAAAGGGCAGAAAGGTTCGTCAGCTATGCCTCATAAACGCAACCCGATAATTTGTGAACGCATATGCGGTCTTTCCAGAATATTGAGGGCCAACGCCATGGCGGCTATGGAAAACGTATCTTTATGGCATGAACGGGATATAAGCCATTCGTCTGTGGAAAGGATTATTATTCCTGACAGCACTTTATCTTTTTATTATATGCTCCATAAATTTGTTCAGGTAATTGACGGGATTTTAGTTTATCCTGAAAATATGATAAAAAATCTTAATCTTACAAAAGGGCTTATTTATTCGCAGAGAATACTCCTTGAACTTGTTAAACGAAATGTAACACGGGAACAGGGCTATCTTATCGTCCAGCGCAGCGCTATGCGTGTTTGGATGGAAGGCGGTCAGTTTTTAGATTATTTACTGCACGATAAAGAACTCCTCGGTATTTTAAGCGAAGACGAAATAAAAAACTGTTTTAATCTTGAATACCATTTTAAATATGTTGATGAAACGTTTAAAAAACTTCAAATAATTTAAGAGTCGCTGTTAAAGGAGATTTATATGAATTTTGTTGTTGATATTGTTGTAACGCTCAAACCAAGCGTGCTTGATCCGCAAGGGACTACAGTCAAAGAAGCTTTTCATTCAATGGGTTACTCAAAGGTTGATGATGTGCGTATGGGTAAGTATATGGAAGTAACCATATCCGCCGGTTCAAAAGAAGAAGCACAGGGGAAAGCAGATGAAATGTGCCGTAAAGTGCTTGTCAATCCGGTAATAGAAACATACAGCTTCGACATCAAGGAACAGGAAAAGCAGGAGGTAAACTGATGTTACGTTTTGGGGTTGTTGTTTTCCCGGGTTCTAATTGCGATCACGACTGTTACTACGCTATAAAGCATTTTGTGTCGGATAAAGTTGAATTTATATGGCATAAATCTGATAAAATTAATGAGCTGGACTGCATAGTGCTTCCGGGCGGTTTTTCTTACGGCGATTATTTGCGTACAGGGGCAATCGCGCGGTTTTCCCCTGTCATTGAGCAGGTTAAGCGGTTTGCGCGGCAAGGTAAATTGGTTATAGGAATATGCAATGGTTTCCAGATTCTTCTTGAAAGCGGGTTACTGCCCGGCGCTATGTTGAGGAACCGCAGTTTAAGGTTTGTGTGCAAATATGTCTCGCTTAAGGCTGTTAATACTTCCATACCTTTTACCTGTGAGATTTCAAAAAATGATATTCTCAAAATACCGGTAGCGCATGGCGAGGGCAATTATTATATCGACCCGCAAGGGTTTGAGGAGCTAAAGAAAAATAATCAGATAGTTTTCAGATATTGCGATGCGCAAGGCAATATTGATGACGCGTCTAATCCGAATGGTTCAGTTTATAATATTGCGGGCATTTGCAGTAAAGAAGGAAATGTTCTTGGTATGATGCCTCATCCTGAACGTTGTTGTGACGCGCGGTTAGGGTCATTGGACGGGCTGGCTGTTTTTCAATCTATATTAAAATCGTTAACTTTATCACATTAAAGGTTATACAAAAAAGATGATGGAAGATAAGAAAATAACAAAAGAGCTTGTTTACGAACATGGAATAACTGATGGGGAATACGAGAAAATTCTGTCTATTCTTGGCAGGGAACCCAGTTTTACAGAACTGGGGGTTTTTTCGGTAATGTGGTCTGAGCATTGCAGTTACAAAAATTCAAAATATTGGCTTAAAAAGTTTCCTACAACAGGTCCGTCTATAATGGTGAAAGCGGGCGATGAAAACGCGGGTATTATTGATATCGGCGACGGGCTTGCTGTATCGTTCAAAATAGAGTCGCATAACCATCCGTCTGCGGTTGAGCCTTTTCAAGGAGCGGCAACAGGTATAGGCGGTATAATAAGGGATATTTTCACAATGGGCGCGCGCCCGATCGCCCTTATGGATTCTTTACGGTTCGGAAAGTTGTCAAAACCTAACGTAAAACGTCTTTTAGACGGCGTGGTCGGAGGTATCAGCCATTATGGCAACTGTATCGGACTGCCGACCGTAGGGGGTGAAATTTATTTTGATGAAACCTATGAAGGAAATCCTCTTGTGAACGTTTTTTGTCTTGGGATATTGAAGCACGAAGATATTGCCTTAGGATGCGCGAGAGGTATAGGCAATAGTGTTTATTATGTAGGCGCGGCTACGGGGCGCGACGGTATTCACGGCGCTACTTTCGCTTCTGAAGAGTTAACCGATGAAGACCGTAGACCGTCTGTTCAGGTTGGCGATCCGTTTATGGAAAAATTGCTGCTTGAAGCTTGCCTTGAGCTTCTTCAGACCGATGCGGTGGTGGGTATTCAGGATATGGGAGCGGCAGGTCTTACCTGTTCTACTTGTGAAACTGCTTCAAGAGGAAATGCCGGTATTGAGATACATTTAGATAAAATCCCTCAACGTGAAAAAAAGATGAGCCCTTATGAAATACTGCTGTCCGAATCACAGGAACGAATGCTTGTTATAGTCAAAAAAGGTCGCGAGAAAGAAGTAGAAAATATTTTTAAGAAATGGGATTTACACGCGGTTAATGTTGGCAAAGTAACCGATGGAAATATGATGAGAGTGTTTTTTCATGGCGATATGGTTGTTGAGATACCCGCGAAATCGCTTGCTGACGATGCGCCTGTTTATCGCCGTGAATATGTTGAACCGGAATATTTTAATCGTTTAAAGAATATGGATTTATCCGGTGTTAAAATACCGGCTGATTTGTCCGATTGTTTAAAAATTCTTTTATCCGATCCTACAATAGCAGATAAAAGTTGGGTTTATGAACAATACGACTATATGGTCAGAACCAATACGGTGGTTTTGCCCGGTAAAGCCGACGCTTCGGTAATTCGCCTTAAAAAAACCGATAAATTGCTCGCTTTGAAAACAGACTGCAACGGCAGGTATTGTTATCTTGACCCTTATCAGGGAGCGATGGCAGCTGTGGCGGAGTCGGCTCGAAACGTAGTGTGCTGCGGAGCTAAACCTCTGGCGGTAACCGACTGTTTGAATTTCGGAAATCCTATGAAAAAAGAGATATTCTGGCAGTTTAAAAATTGTGTGGAAGGAATAATCAAGGCATGCAATAAGTTTGAAACTCCTGTAACGGGAGGCAACGTGAGTTTTTATAATGAAACATCAAACGGCGCGATTGATCCTACACCGGTTATAGGTATGGTTGGTCTGATAGACAAGGAAGAATATGTTACCACATCCGGTTACAAGAATATTGGCGATACGATAGTTCTTTTAGGACCGCTGGATAGTTCAATAGGGGGCAGTGAATATTTATCTTTAATTCATAATATTAAAGGCGGTGCTCTGCCTGAGTTTGATATTGATCTTGAAAAAAGAGTTCAGGATTGTTGTTTATTTTTGATAAAATCAGGCATAATTCAATCTGCCCATGATATATCTGAAGGCGGCTTGGCGGTATCTTTATCGGAATCCTGCATATTGGGATCAGGAGAGAAACAATTTTTGGGCGCATCTATAGAAATATCTCTTTTAGATGAAAGGATAGACGGCATTTTATTCGGCGAACGCCAATCGAGAATTATTATTTCAATTAAACCGCAAGACCTTGAAAGCGTAATCGCTCAAGCAGATACATTCGGTATTCCCTGTACTGTGTTAGGAAAAGTTGTTCCTGATTTGTTAGAAATACGTTATGATGGAGAAACTATTATTCGTGAACCTGTAAGCGGTTTATCTTCTGTTTGGAATAGAGAACTCGCAAGCTCAATGGCTTAATATTTAAGGAGTATAAAAAATGTGTCATAATGTGCCGCGCGAAGAGTGTGGGATTTTTGGTGTTTTTGGTCATAAAGACGCTTCGTTGTTAGCGTATCTTGGTCTTTACGCTTTACAGCACAGAGGGCAGGAAAGCGCGGGTATAGTATCTTTGCGTGACAATAAATTTTATGTGCATAAAAAGATGGGTCTTGTCAGTGAAGTATTTGCTGAAAAGCATCTTCAAGCCCTTAAAGGCGACAGGGCAATAGGGCATGTGCGTTATTCTACAACCGGTTCAAGTTTGGTTCGCAACGCTCAGCCGCTTGTAATAAATTGTTTTTACGGGTCTATGGCAATATGCCATAATGGAAATTTAACGAATGCTAACGCGTTGCGCAGTCATTTAGAGGGCATGGGGTCTATATTTCAGACAAGTTCGGACAGCGAAGTTATTGTTCATTTACTTGCAAAACCTTCGTATCCGCAGAAACACGACAGGCTGATATACGCTTTGGGTCAGATTAAAGGGGCTTATTCCTTTGTTATAATGGATGAAGACGAAATTGTCGGCGCGAGAGACCCTTTTGGGTTCAGGCCGTTATGTCTCGGTAAGTTAGAAGACGCTTACGTTCTTTCGTCGGAAACCTGTGCTTTTGATCTGATAGGAGCGCGTTTTGTAAGGGAGATTGAACCGGGCGAGGTGGTTATTATTAATAAAGATGGGGTGAAATCCATCAAGCCTTTACGTCCTCAGCCTCAAAAATTTTGTATATTTGAATATATTTATTTTGCCCGCCCGGACAGTTTGATTTTTAATAAAAGCGTGCATAGCATAAGAAAAGCTTTTGGAAAAAAACTTGCTCAGGAATCGCCTGTTGACGCTGATCTTGTTATTTCCGTTCCTGATTCGGGTAATTCCGCAGCTATCGGGTTTGCGGAGGAATCTAAAATACCGTTTGATATGGGGTTTATTCGTAACCATTACGTAGGCAGGACGTTCTTGAAACCTAACCAGATGATTAGGAATTTTAGTACCCGTATAAAGCTTAATCCGCTTAGAGATGTGGTCGAGGGCAAACGTGTAGTCGTTATCGACGATTCAATTGTAAGGGGCACAACAAGCCAGAGCCGCATTGCCAGTTTAAGAGAAGCAGGCGCTAAAGAAATTCATATGCGCATAAGCTGTCCGCCGCATAAGTTTCCTTGTTATTACGGCATAGATTTCCCGTCAAATACTGAGCTGATCGCCTCTAACCATACTTGCGAAGAAATAGCGAAATTTATCAAGGCCGATTCGTTAGGGTACTTAAGTGTTGAAGGGATGATTGACGCTGTCGGCGGTGAAAATAAATTTTGTCTTGCGTGTTTTAAAGGAAATTACCCCATAGAACCATGTAAAGACGTAACAAAAGATATATTAGAGAGAAAAAACACTACAGTAACTTTGCGAGAGGTTTAAAGTAAATGGCAGATAAAAAAACAACTTATAAAGATGCCGGCGTTAATATTGATGAGGGTTTAAAAGCGGTGAACTGCATAAAAAATCGGTTAAAAAATATTGTTCAGCATAATGTTTTATCAGGGATCGGCGGTTTCGGCGGGATTATCGATATATCGGAAACAGGCGTTAAAAAACCGGTTCTTGTATCAAGTGTAGATGGGGTGGGAACAAAAACCAAAATCGCGGCTAAGCTAGGCAGTTATAAAAGCATAGGGCGCGATATAGTTTCCCATTGTATAGACGATATAGCAGTCCAAGGCGCTAAACCTTTATTTTTTATGGATTATATTGGAGTAAGCAAACTGCAAGCGCAATTGGTTGATGAAATTATTGAAGGTGTTCTTGAAGTTTGTGAAGAGCAAGGCTGTACTTTGCTCGGCGGAGAAACAGCGGAAATGCCGGGCGTATATGTTGAAGACGAATTTGATATAGTCGGCTGTATCGTGGGCATTATGGAAAAAGACCGCATTATTACCGGTAAAGAAATACGTCCCGGAAATGATATAATCGGCATAACTTCATCCGGTCTGCATACAAACGGATATTCGCTGGCAAGAAAAGTATTGTTTGAGTCAAACGCCTTTTCTTTTAATTCCGAACCGAAAGAGCTGGGCGCAACAGTTGCCGAGGAATTGTTAGTGCCGCACCGTTGTTACGGCGGAATAATTACAGCTTTGTGCGAAAATTTTTCTATCAAAGGAATGGCTCATATCACCGGAGGAGGGTTTGTGGATAATATACCGCGAATATTGCCTGATAATGTCAGTGCTGTAATTGATTTTGATACATGGCCTGTTCTGCCTATTTTCAATCTAATACAAAAAACCGGTAATATCGATAAATTAGAGATGTACCGTGTTTTTAATATGGGCATAGGTTTAGCGGTAATTGTTGCAAACGATGCAACCGACCGAGCGCTTAGCTTCATAAATTCAAATGGATATGAGGCTTATAAAATCGGTTCCTTAGAAAAAGGCAATAGAAAAGTTGTTTTTAATTAGACGATTTTATAGAAATTTTATGTGCGGATAAATCGTCCGGCAAAACATATTTTGGAAAATTCATTGCTTGTTTTTCGCGGATAATTATGATATTGTATTTTGCGTCGCTAAGCTGATAAATCCGATTAAATAATCATTCAGAATATATATTTTTTATAAAAGCGGAAATTTTAAAGGAGATGTTATGAAAAAAGTTACACGTGCCCTTATCAGTGTTTCTGATAAAACCGGTATTGTGGATTTTGCCGGGGAATTATCTAAAATGGGTGTTGAAATTTTATCAACCGGCGGAACCGCGAAAGAATTACAATCCGCAGGAATAAAAATTACTTTGGTTTCCGATTATACAGGGTTTCCCGAGATGTTTGATGGACGCGTCAAAACGCTGCATCCTAAAATTCATGCCGGATTGTTGGCTGTGCGGGATAATAAGAGCCATCAGGACGACTTGAAAAAGCATTCCATTCCTGAAATAGATATGGTTGTCGTAAATCTTTATCCATTTTATGATACGGTAAAAAGGGCGGGAATATCTCAGGATGAGGTTATAGAAAATATTGATATCGGCGGTCCGACAATGCTTCGTTCTGCCGCCAAGAATTTTAAATATGTTGTTTGTATCTGCAACCCAAACAGGTATAACGATGTTTCGGAAGAAATGAAAAATAATGATGGATGCGTATCTGCTGAACTGAAAAAATCACTCGCTGCGGAAGTGTTCCGCGTAACATCAACCTATGATTCAATTATATCCAATTATTTTTTAAGTGTAGAGGATAATCCTGAACTGCCTGACGAATTTGCCATACCGCTAAAGAAGATTCAAGGTTTAAGGTACGGTGAGAATCCTCATCAGAGAGCGTCGTTTTATAAATTAACCACAGACGGCAGGTCGGCTTTAACCGACACGGTTCAGCTGCAGGGCAAAGAGTTATCTTATAATAATATAGTCGATTTTGATTCCGCGTACCGCATTATTTTAGAATTCACAAAACCCGCGGCAATTGTAATAAAACATAACAATCCGTGCGGCGCGGCTGAGGCGGATAATCTTTTTGACGCTTATAAACGTGCCCGTGCGACTGACCCTATGTCCGCATTTGGAAGTATTCAGGCGTTTAACGGCAAGGTTGAGGATGATCTCGCTAAAGAAATCACATCAACTTTTGTTGAAGGAGTTATCGCTCCAGATTACACTGAAGGGGCATTAGAAATTTTTTCGAAAAAGAAAAATTTGCGGATATTAAAAAAATCTATATCTCAATCTATACCTGCTTTAAATTTTTATTATGATGTAAAACGTGTTTTAGGCGGAATTCTTGTGCAGGATTGGGACGCGAAAATCGTGTCTGAAAATGAACTTAAATGCGTAACCGAAAAAAAGCCTGCGGAAAAAGAAATAGACAGTTTGATGTTTGCTTGGAAAATAGTCAAACATGTTAAATCAAACGCTATTATATTCGTATCCGGAACGGAAACCGTTGGCATAGGCGCAGGGCAGATGAGCCGTATAGATTCAACTCAGCTTGCATCGTTAAAAGCCCGGAAACCGCTTGAGAATATAGTCATGGCATCGGACGCTTTTTTCCCGTTCAGAGATAATATCGACGAGGCCGCCAAACATGGCGTAAAAGCAATCATACAGCCCGGAGGATCAATACGCGATCAGGAAGTTATCGACGCTTGTAACGAATATGCGATAGCAATGGTCTTTACTGGAATGCGCCATTTCAAACATTAATCATTAATAAAGAAATTTTTTTATATAATTTATATAAAAGGAGCCCTTATGAAAGTATTAGTTATTGGCGGCGGAGGCAGGGAACACGCGATTGTGTGGAAATTGCGCAAGAGCCCCATGGTAGATAAAATTTACTGCGCGCCGGGCAATGGAGGAATTTCACAGATTGCCGAATGCTGTTCTATATCCGTTGAAAATATAAAGGGGCTTATTGACCTGGTAAAAAAAGAGAATATAGATTTTACAGTAGTCGGACCTGAACTTCCGCTATCTATGGGTATCGTAGATGAGTTTAGTAAAGAAAAACTGCCTATAATAGGACCTTGTAAAGAAGGCGCAAAACTTGAAAGCAGCAAATCGTTCGCTAAAGAAATAATGAGAAAAGCTAACGTGCCTACAGCTTTTTATAAATCGTTTGCATCATGTGATGAGGCGTTGAGTTATCTTGAAAATAAGCGGTTGCCTATAGTTATTAAAGCCGACGGTCTTGCAGCGGGTAAAGGGGTTATAATTGCCGATACGCCGGAAAAAGCTATGGGCGCAGTACGCCTTATTCTTGAAGATAGAGTTTTTGGCGATGCCGGACGGAAAATTGTAATTGAAGAATTTTTACGGGGTGAAGAGGCATCTATGCTGGCGTTTACAGACGGTAAAACAGTTTTGCCCATGGATTCTTCACAAGACCATAAACGCATATATGAAGATGATAAAGGACCAAATACAGGCGGGATGGGCGCATACAGCCCTGTTCCGGTTGTTACACCTTTTTTAAAAGAACGTATTTTGAAAAATGTTCTTGAACCGGTTGTTTTTCAGCTTGCTGAAGAAGGGATAGAATATCAAGGCATATTATATGCCGGTTTGATGATATCTGACGATGACCCGAAAGTGCTTGAATTTAACGTGCGCTTCGGTGATCCTGAAATTCAGGCGCTTCTCCCTCGTCTTGAGACCGATTTAATGGAAATTTTTCTCGCTATGTACGAGAAAAAATTACATGAAATTAAACTTAAATGGAACCCTGAATATGCGGTATCTGTTGTGTTGGTATCGGGCGGTTATCCGGGAGACTATGAGAAAAATATCGATATACAAGGTCTTGATGAAGCAGCCAAAATAAATAAAACAGTCGTCTTCCATGCGGGAACAAAATTTAAAAACGGAATTTTTTACACTGCCGGCGGACGTGTCTTAAACGTTACCGCTCTCGGTAAAGAAATAGAAACCGCTCAAGACAGGGCATACGCCGCGATAAAACGGATTTATTTTGATAAAATGCAATATAGGAAAGATATAGGCAGCAAAGCGTTTGCGCATTTAAAGGGAAAAGTTTATGAAACCAATTGATAAGAATAAACCGCTTGTAGGTATTATAATGGGCAGTAAATCGGATTTATCCGTGTTGCGCGGCGCTTTTGATAAACTTAATGATCTTGGAGTTGCTTTTGAAAAAAAGATTATATCTGTGCACAGGACTCCTCAAACAGCTGTTGAGTATGCCTCAACCGCTGAGGAACGTGGTATTAAAGTGATTATTGCCGCTGCCGGCTATGCCGCTCATCTTGCTGGTTTTATGGCGGCGCATACTGTCTTGCCGGTTATCGGCATCCCCATAGATGGATCTTCTTTGAACGGGTTAGATTCTTTACTTGCTACTGTGCAAATGCCGGGCGGTGTGCCTGTGGCTACCGTTACTATAGGTAAAGCCGGTGCGGTAAACGCGGCTATATTATCTGTTCAAATATTGGCTTTATTAGATAGCGGTTTATCTGATAAACTTAAAAATATGAAAGCTGATATGGCTCGTAAGGTGGCTGTCGCATCAAAGGAAATTGAAGAGAGTGAATGACAGTCTGAAAGAAGAAAAAATTTTTTCCGTCGATGCGGATAATCCTGATAAAAAAATTATTTTAAAAGCGGCTTATATATTAAATAATGGAGGCTTGGTTGTTTTTCCTACGGAAACAGTTTACGGCATCGCGGTTAAATACGGCGATAAATCTGTTGAGAATAAATTATACAAGGTGAAAAACAGGAATATAGATAAACCTTTTACAATACATATTTCCGATATATCTTTTATAAAAAAGCTGGATTGTTTTGTACCTGATGAAGCGTATAAACTGATGAAAAAATATTGGCCTGGCCCTTTAACTTTAGTTTTGCCGTTAAAATCGAAACAAGGCAAACAGGGGTTTAGGGTGCCTGCCCATCCGGCAGCTTTGGCTTTAATTGATGCGGCTGGAGGCGGTGTTATCGCTTCAAGCGCTAATATAAGCGTACGGAAAAGTCCTGTTACCGTAGAACAGGCGTATGAACAGCTCGCGGATAAAATTGATATTTATCTTGATTCGGGTAAAACAGGTTACGGAAAAGATTCAACAGTTGTGGATTTTTCGGGCGACAAACCTGTTGTATTACGTGAGGGCGTTTTGAAAAATTCGGATATTTTTAATTCCTTTTAGGTATTTTAGTACACGATTTGGAATTTTAAAGAAAAGAGGTGTTTTTGGCTGAAAATAGTTTAAAAAAACATATTGTTTTCGTTTGTACAGGTAATATGTGCAGAAGTCCTATGGCTGAAGGAATATTTAAGTATTTATCGCAAAGTAGGTCTGAATTGATATGCGAGTCAGCTGGTGTAGCCGCTTATCAGGGGTTTCCGGCGAGCGTGAACGCTATTTTGGTCGCTAAAAAATACGGTATTGATTTATCTTATCATTTATCTCGGTGCGTAACCAGTAGTTTAGTTGAAAAAGCGGATTATGTTTTTGTGATGACAACACAGCATTTGAATATATTAAACGAACATTTTCCTGAACACAGTAAAAAAATATTTTTATTGAAAGATTTTTCCGGTGTTGAAGATGATACGTTTAACTTAAATGTTGAGGATCCTATAGGCGGTGATCTTGAGGATTATGAAAAATGTTTTCTTGAACTTGAAAAATTAATTAAAGGGGTGCTTGAAAAATTATGAAAATTTGTATTGGCTCGGACCATGGCGGTTTTGAACTTAAAGAACATATTAAATCGTATTTGACACAAAAAGGATACGAGGTTTTGGACGTAGGATGCGATAGCAAAGAATCGGTTGATTATCCTGTTTTTGCAAAAGAGGCGGCTAAACTTGTCGGCAGCGGTAAATATCCCAGAGGAATACTTATTTGTACGACAGGGATTGGTATGTCTATGGTTGCCAATAAGTTTGAAAACGTAAGGACTGCGTTATGCCATAATACCGATTCCGCTGAAATGTCGCGTGCTCATAATGATGCTAATATTTTAGCGTTAGGCGCTAAATATGTGCCTTGCGAACTTGCGGATAAGATGCTGGATATCTGGCTGTCGCGTGAGTTTGAAGGCGGGAGACATCAAAGAAGAGTATCTCAAATTTCAAATAAAAGTTGTTGATTAAGGAGGAATAAAGTGGATTTTTTAAGGCAGTTTGACCCTGATATAGCCAATGCCATTGACCATGAGACACAACGGCAGACATATACGCTTGAGATGATCGCATCGGAAAATTTTGTAAGCAAAGCTGTGCTTGAGGCTCAGGGCAGTGTAATGACCAATAAATACGCTGAAGGTTATCCGTCGAAAAGATGGTATAACGGTTGTGAAAATGTGGATATAGCTGAATCGCTTGCTATTGGGAGGGCAAAAGATCTTTTCGGAGCGGAACACGTAAATGTTCAGCCCCATTCAGGGTCTCAGGCTAATATGGCGGTTTATTTTTCTATACTTAAACCGGGCGATACTGTTTTGGCTATGGACTTATCGCACGGTGGTCATCTTACTCATGGCAGTAAAATGAATTTTTCAGGGATGCTTTATAATATTGTATCTTACGGTGTTAGCAGGGAAACCGAACAAATTGATTATGATGAACTGGAAAAACTCGCTCTTGAGCACAAACCTAAGCTGATTATCGCAGGTGCGAGCGCTTATCCTCGGTTTATTGATTTTGAGCGGATGCGTGCTGCCGCCGATAAAGTAGGGGCTTATTATATGGTTGATATGGCTCATATTGCAGGTTTGGTAGCTGGCGGAGCGCATCCGAGTCCGGTACCTTATTCTCATTTTGTAACGACAACAACACATAAAACATTACGCGGTCCGCGAGCCGGTATGATTTTATGCAAAGAAAAATTTGCCAAGCAGATAGATAAATTAGTCTTTCCGGGGATACAAGGCGGTCCTTTAATGCATATTATAGCTGCTAAGGCTGTTGCTTTAAAAGAGGCGTTACAGCCTGATTTCAAAGATTATGCTGCCCAAATTGTTAAAAACGCTTCTGCTCTGGCAAAGAAATTGAGTGAATCCGGCTTACGCATTGTATCGGGCGGTACGGATAACCATCTTATGCTCGTTGATGTATCTGCCGTAGGTTTGACCGGTAAAGCCGCTGCTGCCGCTTTGGAGACAGCAGGCATCACAGTGAATAAAAATCTTATTCCGTTTGATTCTAAAAGCCCGTTTATTACGAGCGGCATAAGAATAGGCACACCCGCTTTGACAACCAGAGGGATGAAAGAATCTCAGATGAAAAAAATAGCAGGGTTTATAAATAAGGCATTGAACAATGTTGATGATGAAGTCGTCCTTTCAGGTATTCGTTCGGAAGTAAAGGAATTGTGCTCGGAATTCATTTTTTATGATTCTCAGTTGCAGACAATATAAATATTTTTGTTTTTTTTAGAAATTTTTTGAGCAATTCCGTAAGGAGATAATATGAAAAAAGCGTTAATTACAGGCATTACCGGACAGGACGGTTCATATCTTGCCGAGTTTTTGTTGGGCAAGGGATATGAAATCCACGGCATGGTGCGAAGGTCAAGTACCGAAACATTTTTAAGGATAGAGCATATAAGGGAAAAGATATATATACATCAAGCGGATTTATTAGATCAGCTTTCAATAATAAATTTGATTGAGCAGGTCAATCCTGATGAAGTATATAATTTAGCGGCGATGTCTTTTGTGCCTACGTCGTGGGTACAGCCTGTTTTAACAGCGGAGTTTACCGCTATCGGTGTAACTAAAGTGCTCGAGGCGATAAGGTTGGTCAATAAAAAGATAAAGTTTTATCAGGCTTCAAGCAGTGAGATGTTCGGTAAAGTGCATGAGGTTCCGCAAACTGAAAATACCCCGTTTTATCCGCGAAGCCCTTATGGTGTAGCCAAAGTTTACGGTCATTTTATCACCGTAAATTATCGTGAAAGTTATGATATTTTTGCCTGTTCGGGAATTTTGTTTAACCATGAATCTCCAAGACGAGGCAAAGAGTTTGTAACACGCAAGATAAGCCATGCCGTAGCCCGTATAAAATGTGGTTTGCAGGATAAACTTTATCTCGGCAATATTGACGCTAAACGCGATTGGGGATTCGCCGGTGATTATATCAAAGCTATGTGGCTTATGCTTCAACAGGATAAAGCCGATGACTATGTTATATCTACAGGAGAAACCCACTCTGTACGTGAATTTTGCCAGATAGCTTTCGATCATGTGGGCTTAAATTGGAAAGATTATGTTCAAACTGATCCTTCCCTTGTTCGTCCCGCGGAGGTTGATCTTCTTATAGGCGATTGCCGAAAAGCTCGCGATATACTTAAATGGAAATCGTCCATTTCCTTTAAAGAATTGGTAGTCTTAATGGTAGATGAAGATTTGAAAAGGATAAAAAAATAAATGAAAACATTAATTACGGGTATAGGAGGTTTTGTAGGCGCTTACCTTGCCCGTGAATTATCTGATAGGGGACATATAGTCAAGGGAATTTGCAAGGGTCAGACTGAGTTAGAAAAAACCTTTATAGAATTGCAGGGTGCGGCGGAGCTATTTGTGTGTGATATATGTGAACAGCAGTCAGTGGATGAAATTTTTGAATCCGTTGATGTGGATTGCGTATTTCATCTTGCCGGAATCGCTCATGTCCCGTTTGCTGAAAAAAATTGTGATCTTGCCTTTTCCGTGAATACTCTCGGAACTATGCATATCCTCAACGCAATGGTAAAGAAATCTGTAAAAAAAATTATTTATATAAGTTCCAGCGAGGTTTATGGTAGACAGGGGCTCGACGGCAAACCGTTTATAGAGGCTTCACCGGTTATGCCTTCAAATATTTATGGAATTTCTAAAGCGTCTGCGGAGATGCTGTGTAACGCGTATTCGTCGAAATATAAAATAAACTCTATTATTTTTCGTCCGTTTAATCATATTGGACCTTGTCAGAGTCCGTTATTTGTGGCATCGGATTTCGCTAACCAGATAGCTCAGATTGAAAAAGGGGACAAGCCGCCTTGTATCTATGTAGGAAACCTTGATGTTATGCGCGATTTTTCCGATGTCAGAGATATTGTTAATGGATATATACAAGTTGCCGAAAAAATAAATACAAATGAGATTTTTAATATTTGTTCAGGGAAAAAAATA
>JAGGZS010000133.1 GCA_021161885.1 bacterium | reverse complement strand
ATAATATCGCAAATTTAAAAATAATGCAATCTATTGTCAAAATAAATTTATTCGGTTATTCAGGTTATTTAAAAAAAATCTTTTGATTATTTGACATTTGAAATTTTTTTTATACTATATTTATGTTTATTTAATTAAATCAAACCAATAACGATTTTAAGTAAAGGTAAGGGAGGATATTTTTTATGAAGAAAATGTCTATACTTTTTGTTTTTTTGATTATTGTTTCAGCGGCGGTTTATTTTATGTACCAAAAATCTGACGGAGAAAAAGATAAGACGATACAAAAATCAGCGCTCTTATTTCCCGGGTACGACCCAAATGAAGTAACCAAACTTAAACTCGATAAAGAAGCTCAGCATATTGAAATAGCTCTAATCGGCAATGAATGGACAGTCAAAAGCGACAAAAACAGCCCGGCTGACATGAAACTTATTAAAAAGGCGTTACACAAGATTAAAGAATTTAAAATTCAAGACATACTTTCAACAAACCCTAAAAAACAAAAAACATTTGAGGTGGATAAGCAAACCGGACTGCTCGTTTCTTTGTTTGACAAATCCGACAAAAACTTAGCTTCTTTTTATGTCGGAAAAAACGGGCCTTATTACAACAGCACATTCATAAGAAAACAAGGGTCTGACAATGTTATGCTTATCAACGAAAACCTAAGGGCTCTTTACGCGCCGTGGAACGGCAAATGGGTCGACAGGACAATTTTCGATTTTGATCCGCAAACTATAGAAAAATTTTCTTTAGTAACTCCTGAATCAGCTATCACCTTTGAAAAAGAAAATGACGGAAAATGGATTGGAACAGAACCCGAAAACTTTACCCCTAAAGAAATAGAAATTAAAAGAATGATAAGAGCATTTTCTAATTTAAAAACCAATGAATACGCAAAACCGGAAGATATTGATAACGAATCTTTCGTAAATCCTGTGCTAACAGTTAAAGCCACGCTTAATAACGGTGAAGAAAAAATATTGAAAATCGCCGTTCACGATAAAGAAAAGAAACAATATTTCGCACGGACAAACACATCCGATTTTACTTACCTTATCGTCGAATATAGAGTAAATATGTTCAAAAAAGACCTTGGCGCACTCAAAGAAACTGCCGAGCAAAAAACAGGAACAACTATAGAACAGGCAATCAAAAAAGTAAAAGATGAAAAAGATATGCGCAATAAAGCCATCGCTGATATCGAGAAACAATTAAACCAAAATAAAATAAACCAAGACAAACAAGACACGGATAACGATACATCCCAAATTACGCCCAATATAAATAAGGAGACTGCAATGGACAATGACACAACCAAACCTGAAAAATCTCAGGTCCAAATAATCGACAACGATTCTCTCCCTGAAGCAACTATTCAAACCGATAAGGGCGATATAGTGCTTGAACTTTATGAAGATGACGCCCCGAATACTGTAGCCAATTTTATCAATCTTGCTGAAAAAGGATTTTATGACGGTTTGAAATTTCATAGAGTTATCGACAATTTTATGATTCAAACCGGCGACCCCCAAGGTACGGGAGCAGGCGGTCCAGGTTACACATTTAAAGACGAATTCAGCTCACGTAAACACAAAAAAGGATCCCTTTCAATGGCTAACAGAGGTCCCGACACCAACGGCAGCCAATTTTTTATTACTCACGTGGCAACTCCATGGCTTGACGGTAAACACACTGTCTTCGGTCAAGTTTTAAAAGGACAGGATGTTGTTGATGCCATTTCTCAGGGCGACAAGATGAACAAAGTAATTATCACAAAAAAACGCGCCCATGATTATGTGCCTGAAGTTATACATTAATATTAAACGCTGTTTATAAGATTTATTGAGGTTTTTATTGACTCATTAAACTCATTTATGTAAAATTTTCAAAATTTTTAATTTTTTATATGAAATTAATTGTATCTAATAAAAGCTGGTAAGAATAGAAAAAGGAGATCTAAAATGGTAACAAAAATAGGTATTAACGGTTTTGGGCGAATAGGTCGTCAGGTATTTAAAATACTGCACAGCGAACCAGATTTTGAAGTTATTCAGATAAACGACTTAACCGATGCGAAAACACTCGCTCATCTTCTTAAATATGATTCCGTTCACGGAAAATTTCCGGGCGAAATAACAGCTAAAGAAAATGCGATTGTAATAAACGGTAAAGAAGTTTGGATAAGCGCCGTAAAAGATCCCGCGCAATTGCCATGGAAAGAACTTGGAGTTGAACTTGTTGTTGAATCAACAGGTGTTTTCCGCAAGAAAAAGCAGATCGCAAAACATATAGAAGCCGGAGCAAGCAAAGTTCTTCTTACCGTGCCGGCTAAAGATGAAATCGATGCCACTATCGTTATGGGAGTAAATGACAACGAACTTAAAGATACTGACCTTATTATATCTAACGCGTCATGCACAACCAACTGTCTTGCTCCAATGGTAAAAATCCTTAATGATAAATTTGGGTTGAAACACGGTCTTATGACAACCATTCACGCATACACAAATGACCAAAGAATACTTGATTTTCCTCACAGCGATTTAAGAAGAGCCCGCGCGGCTGCAGTAAATGTTATACCCACAACTACCGGAGCCGCCAAAGCGGTCGCTAAAGTTATACCCGCACTCAACGGCAAATTAGACGGTATGGCTATGCGCGTTCCTGTAAAAGACGGTTCAGTTACTGATTTCGTGGCTGTACTTGAAAAAAATACCACAGCCGAAGAAATCAACGCCGCAATGAAATCCGCGGCCGAAGGCGAACTTAAAGGTATTATGGAATATTCCGATGAACCGCTTGTCTCATCCGATATAATAGATAATCCCGCGTCATGCGTTTTCGATTCTTTATGTACTTTTGTTATAAACGGAAATATGGCTAAAGTTATCGGTTGGTATGACAACGAATGGGGTTACTCAAACCGTTGTGTCGATCTTCTTAGGCTCATGCGCAAGTAATTTTATCTGATAACTCTTTAAAAACAAATAGACGGAGTATATCATGGCTAAATTATTTATTGAAGATATTGAGCTAAAAGGCAAACGGGTTCTGATAAGAGTCGATTTTAACGTGCCTCTTGACGATAGGCAATCGGTTACCGACGACACCAGAATACGAGCATCTATTCCCACAATAAAATATGTGATAGAAAATGGCGGAAAAGCTGTTCTAATGTCCCATTTAGGTCGACCAAAAGGTGAAGTAGTAGAATCAATGCGCCTTAAACCGGCAGGAGACGTTTTAGCTAACCTGCTTGGCGAGTCGGTTAAAATATTAACCGACTGTATCGGCAAAGATGTTCAGCATACGGTTATGAATATGTGTAACGGGGATATACTTCTTCTTGAAAATTTAAGGTTCCATAAAGAAGAAACAAAAAATGATCCTGAATTCGCCAAACAACTCGCCTCTCTCGGTGAAATATATATTAACGATGCGTTTGGAACAGCTCATCGGGCTCATGCTTCAACCGCCGGAGTAACCAAATATTTCAATCAGGCGGCTTGCGGGTATCTTTTAAAAAAAGAAATCGATTATTTAAGCAAAGCCGTTGAATCGCCCGAACGCCCTTATATCGCCATAATAGGCGGAGCAAAAATATCAGGCAAAATAGATGTTATAACTAATTTGCTTACTAAAGTGAATTCTTTATTAATCGGCGGCGGAATGGCATATACTTTCTATAAAGCTATGGGATACGAAATAGGCACATCTATTGTTGAACCCGATAGAATAGAAATGGCTAAAGATATACTTAAAACAGCTAAAGAAAAAAATATCGATCTTATTCTGCCTGTAGATGTTGTGATTGCCGATGACCTAAAGCCCGACGCAGAGACAAAAATTGTTAAAGCAAACGAAATACCTGCAGATAAAATGGGTGCCGATATAGGTGATGAATCTATAAAATTGTTCAAAGACAAAATATCCGCCGCGAAAATGATTGTATGGAACGGTCCTGTTGGTGTTTTTGAAATGAAACCGTTTGCAAAAGGCACTAACGAAATAGCAAAATCATTGGCAGCTTCTAACGCCGTAACAATAGTAGGCGGAGGTGATTCTGTAGCGGCTGTAAACAAATTTAATCTTGCGGATAAAATTACCCATATATCCACAGGAGGCGGAGCGTGCCTTGAATTCCTTGAAGGCAAAAAACTCCCGGGTATTGAAGCGTTAACGGATAAATAAGATAAAAAAATTTTTTAGGAGAAATAATGAGAAAACCTATAATGGCAGGCAACTGGAAAATGAATTTGTCCCTTAAAGAATCTGTTGAACTTGTAACAGGTTTGAAGAGAGAATGTTCCGGCGTAACGGATGTTGAGATAGCAGTTTGTCCCCCGTTTGTTTATTTACAGGCGGTTAAAGATGTTATCGCAGGCACAAACATAGCCCTTGGCGCCCAGAATATGTCTGTGCAAGAAAACGGCGCTTACACTGGCGAAGTATCCAGCTCAATGTTAAAGGATATTGGATGCGAATTCGTGATTTTAGGCCATTCGGAGCGAAGGCAATATTTCAAAGAATCCGACGAGTTCATAAACAGTAAAATAAAAAAAGCCCTTGAGTACGGTCTCAAACCTATAATTTGCGTGGGCGAAAAATTAGAAGAACGCGAAGCAGGCATTACTTCCGATGTTGTAACTGCTCAGATAGAAAGATGTCTCGCGGGGTTAACAGAAAAAAATCTTGATAATTGCGTTATCGCTTATGAACCTGTATGGGCAATCGGAACCGGCAAAACAGCAACTAACGACCAAGCTCAGCAAGTGCATAAACTTATAAGGAATTTAATAACAAAACTATTTTCTAAGGAAACTGCCGACAAAATGCGTATCCAATACGGCGGAAGCGTAAAGCCCGATAACGTTAACGGTCTTATGAGTGAACCCGACATTGACGGGGCTTTGGTTGGCGGAGCCTCTCTTAAAATAGATTCCTTTGCTCAAATTGTTAAGTATTAATATTTGCTTAAACTTCTTTTAACGGGAGATATAAAATGTTTTATTCAATATTATTATTTTTATTTATTTTATGCTGTATCACAATAATAACCATAATCTTGATGCAGTCAGGCAGGGGACAGGGGTTAGCAGGTGTATTCGGAGGCGGAGAAATACAGTCTATGCTCGGAACACAGGCTACAAATATACTGGAAAAAATTACTTGGGGAGCAGTCGCTTCTTTTTTTATTTTAACCATTATTTTATCATTAACCAATTCCCAGAAAAGAAGTTCAATTATAGATAAAATTCCTATTGAACAACCTGCTCCAAAAGCGGCTCAGCAAGCTCAAATTCCTGTTGCGCCATCTGCAGCGAAGACGGTTCAGCAAGCTGAAGTTCCCGCAGGAGCTGATGAGCAAACACCTGTAACCGAACAAAATGCGCCGGTTCCCGAGACTCAGACAAACACTGTGCCTGCGCAAACAAAAACCGAAATACCGTTGCAGGAAGCGCCGGCTATTCCGGCAAAATAATAATTCGAGGGAATAAAAATTTTTTGATAAAATGTAACGCACAAACAATTTTCCATTACGAACGTATTTTACAGTTATCTAACAAAATATTGATTTTATCCGAATAAAAAATTTTATTTAATCGTCCAAAAAGCATATATTAAATAAATTCATACACTTTTAAATAAGTGAACAAATATGTCCGATGAATTAACCGGCCGTCCATTGTTGGAGGTTTCAAATCTAAAGACCCATTTTTTCCTTGAAGAAGGGATTGTTAAAGCCGTTGATGATATCTCCTTTAAAATATCCCCTCGGGAAACCCTTTGTTTAGTAGGCGAAAGCGGATGCGGAAAAAGTTTAACGGCTCTTTCTCTTTTAAGGCTTGTGCCGTCTCCGCCCGGAAAGATTGTTTCAGGTTCAATATTTTATCGCGGCACTGATTTGCTCTGTTTACCTGAGAAACAGATGCGCAAATTAAGGGGCAAAGATATAGCCATGGTTTTTCAGGAACCGATGACTGCCCTTAACCCTGTTTTTACTATCGGGTTTCAGATAAAAGAGGTTTTAAAGACTCATCTCGGTTTAAGAGGCAAAGACCTTAAAGATAAAGCTATAGAAATGCTTAAAATAACCGGTATCCCCGCTCCTGAACAAAGAATAAACGAATATCCCCATCAAATGTCAGGCGGTATGATGCAAAGGGTAATGATTGCTATGGCGTTATGCTGTAACCCTAAACTGCTCATAGCCGATGAACCCACTACTGCTTTAGACGTTACCATCCAAGCCCAGATACTGGACTTGATAAACGAGCTTCAGGAAAAATTCCGTATGTCTGTCCTTATGATAACACACGATCTTGGTGTTGTAGCAGAAACCGCACATAAAGTGGCGGTTATGTATGCGGGTAAAATTGTGGAGCTTACCGATGTGAACGAGTTATTTGATAACCCGATACATCCTTATACGATAGGGCTTTTCAGGTCATTGCCGAGTTTATCTGATAAGAAAAAAGTTTTACAACCTATTATGGGGACCGTACCTGATCCATTTAGTTTCCCGTCGGGCTGTCCGTTTCATCCAAGATGTTTTATGAAAAAACCTGAATGTGAAAACATAATGCCTGAACTGAAATGTAAAGCGAAAAACCATTACGCCGCCTGTATTATGAGGGACAACTATGAAAATCAACCAAAATAATTTTCTTATTGAAGTAAAAAATCTGCGTAAATATTTTCCTGTCCGCAAAGGATTTTTTGCGAAAACTCATGCTTACGTTAAAGCGGTTGACGATATATCGTTTTCCATCGAAAAATGTAAAACATTAGGTTTAGTAGGTGAAAGCGGATGCGGAAAAACCACGGCAGGCAGGACAATTTTGCGGTTGCTTGAACCTACTTCCGGTGAAGTAATATTTGACGGCAAACCGTTATTTAACCTGAAACGGCGTGAGTTAAAATCGTTAAGGAAAGAGATTCAGATAATTTTCCAAGACCCTTATTCCTCTTTAAATCCGAGAATGCCGGTAGGTTCTATAATTGAGGAAGGGTTATTAATCCACAGGATAGGCAACAAGAAGTTCCGCCGGTCCCGAGCGAAGGAGCTGCTTGATATAGTAGGGTTAGCTCCTGATTATTACAACAGGTACCCGCATGAATTCAGCGGCGGTCAGCGCCAGCGAATCGGGATAGCGAGAGCTCTTGCTTTGAACCCAAAATTTATTGTTTGCGATGAAGCGGTTTCCGCGTTAGACGTATCTGTGCAGGCTCAGATTATTAATCTGCTTGAAAATCTGCAAAAAGAGTTTGGTTTAGCTTATATGTTTATTTCTCACGATCTCGGGGTGGTGAAACATGTAAGCGACTATATAGCCGTGATGTATCTTGGTAAAATAGTGGAGTATGCTTCAACAGATAACCTGTTTTCCAATCCGCTGCATCCTTATACGCAAGCCCTTTTGTCGGCTATCCCTGTGCCTGATCCGAGATCAGGCAAAAAACGCATTGTTTTAAAAGGAGATATTCCTTCGCCTGTCAATCCGCCTTCAGGGTGTTATTTTCATCCAAGATGCCCGCAGGCAAAAGATAAATGCAAAACAAAATACCCTGATTTTGAAAAAAAAGAAAACGAACATTTCTGCTCATGTTTTTTCGTGAATAAACAATCTATGGAGTTAGCCGATGAAAAAAATTAGTTTTTTTATCATTATGTTTTTACTTGCGGCTGTTAGTGTTCACGCGCAAACAGCAGGCAAAAAAATATCGTTAAAAGATTTTATCAAAAAACCTACGTTAGACGAGTTTAACGATCTGGTTACGGATAAAGACCGTGAAAATGAACAACCGGTACCGGGCGGGCAAATCGTCATACGTATACCTACTGATCCGAAAAGTTTAAATCCTATCACAGACAACGGGCAGCAGTCGCGCATGGTAAACAGTTTTCTTTTTGATTCATTGATAACAAGAGATCCCGAAACTTTAGAATGGCTTCCGTGGATAGCAAAGCGATGGGAAACAAGAGACAGGATTATCTTAAAAGACGGTTCCGCTATTGAAGGCACAATAATAAGCCGAACCGATAAAATTTTAAAAATCGTAAAAAATAAAGGAACCGTGGTTCTATGCAAACACGATATAAAATATCAAAACGATAACGACGGCAAAGTAATCGTTAATGACAACACCGTTTTTAAAGGCAATATAAAAGATATAGGTTACACTGTAGAAATATCTCCTTGCGAAACAGATAACGCGGAATCTATCCCAATAACCAACATCGCTGACCGGCAGGATAATCCTGATAAAAAATCTATTTTAAAAAATTCGGTTTATTATTTTCTTATAAGAAAAGGGGTTAAATGGCACGACGGCAAAGAATTAACTGTTGAGGACATAAAATTCAGCCTTGACCTAATAAGGAATAAATATGTTGATGCCGCGCCGCTGCGCAATTATTACAATGATATTGAAAATCTTGAAATCATTAACGATCAAACCGTAAAATTTACTTACGCGAAATCTTATTTTTTATCATTAAATTTTTGCGGCGGTTTGACTATTCTCCCTAAACATATATACACTCCCGAGAAATTCCAAGGTGATGACGAGGCGTTCGGGAATTTTTTTAACAGCCATTGGGCAAACAGGCATCCAGTAGGCAACGGAGGTTACCGTTTTTTAAAATGGGACAAAGGCAAAGAGATTGTAATTGAAAAGGTGAAAGATTACTGGGCTCAGAAATGCGGGTTTGCGTATCTACCCAAAGGTAAACCTTATTTGGATAAAATTATATGGACAGTGATAAACAATAAAACCGCGGCGCTCAAAGAGCTCCAAAACGGTAAAATAGACGCTGACTTTGATATTGAGCCGGATATATGGTTTGCCGGCCAGACAAACACTGCTCAGTTTAAAGCCAAATTCGCCAGAGCCCATATCACTGTGCCTATGTACACATACATAGGCTGGAATATGGATACCCCGTTCTTCAAAGATAAACTTGTCAGGCAAGCTATGACTCACTTAATACCTCTTGATAAAATCGCGAGGGAAATCCATAGAGGACTCGTAACGCGTGTTACAGGTCCTTTTTACATTAACGGCCCTATATATGATCACAATATAGAGCCTTATGAATATTCATTAAAAAAAGCGAAACGGCTTCTTAGAAAAGCGGGCTGGCTCGATCACGACGGCGACGGCATAATTGATAAGAACGGGCAACCTTTTGAATTCGAATACCTTATACATAACGCAAGAGATTATCACCAAA
Source organism: bacterium (assembly GCA_021161885.1). Classification (GTDB taxonomy): domain Bacteria; phylum Auribacterota; class Auribacteria; order Auribacterales; family Auribacteraceae; genus JAGGZS01. The sequence continues at coordinate 3,653 of JAGGZS010000133.1, read as the reverse complement.
AAATAGCCGATATAGTGAAAGAAAGTATAGAAAAAGCGGGCATAAAAATGCTTATCCGAAAAATCGACTGGACTATCTTCGGAGAGACCGTAGCAGATAGAAAATTCGACGCAGTCAGGTTTGCGTGGGGATCGTCTATAGACAGCGATCCTTTTCAGATATGGCATTCTTCGCAAATAAAAAACAGAGGCTCAAACTATGTCGGGTTCCGAAACGAACGGGCAGACGAAATTCTCGAGGAAGGACGCGAAACGTTTGACCAGCTGAAAAGATGGTCTCTTTACAGGGAACTGCATCATATTTTGCACGAGGAACAGCCTTATACGTTTATGTTCTGTTTTCAGAGCCTATTTTTTTATAACAAAAAGTTCAGGAACGTTAAACTGTATTCTACGGGTTCTGGCTACAACATATCCGAATGGTATATCTATAAATCTAAAGAGGAATAATGAAAGATTATATTCTAAAACGACTGCTCTGGATGATTATTACACTACTGGGCATTATGGTAATAACTTTCTGCGTAACAAGGTTAGCGCCGGGCGATCCGGCTTCGTTGAAACTCCAGTCTATCGGGCAGTCAGGACCGGGCAGCCAGCAATTATCCAAACAGCTTATAGAACAAACCCGCAAATTATACGGTTTCGACAGGCCTTTGCTTTTTAATTTCCGTAACGAAAATATTAAAACAAATACGGTTTCATTGATAAAATCATTAAACGCGCCCGACGAATATACCAGATATGAAGCGGAAACTACTCTTATAAGTTTAGGTAATGTTACCTTGCCGTATCTTGTGAAATTTTTAAATGATAAAAAATATATTCCTTATAGAGATAATATTATTAAAATCGCGCAGAAAACCAATCGTATCCCGTTAAAAACAGATTTAAATATTGAAGAAAAAATATCCGAGATACAAAATTTCCACAATGCCGTCAAAAACTATTATGATAAATCGTTCATTAAAAAGAATCTTACGGCATTTTTAACCGATCCGTCTAATGAGCCGGCAAAAAAAAATCTGTTGATATCTAATACTGCCGCATTGCCGTATATTTTAGATAAAGCCTTTAAGGTGTCTCCTGATAAATCAGCGGATTTATTTAATCTCTGCGCGAAAATATCCAAAAAGCCGTGGATAATCAATAAAAACGATACAGGGCAATCAAAAAAGGCAGTAATCAAGAGATGGAAAAAATGGTGGTCAAGAAACAGCCATTATTATATCACCTTCTCGCCGACTGAATCTTTGTTTAGAATTTTCACAAAAACCCAGTTCGCCCAATGGATAGGCATGGTTATAAAACTTGATTTTGGGGAATCTTATTCTCATCATATGCCTGTTATTGAACTGATTAAAGAACGCCTGCCCATATCGATGCAGTTGAGTTTAATATCCATATTCATAACTTACATTATAGCTATACCTCTCGGCGTTTTTTCTGCGGTTCATCAATATAAATTATCGGACAAAATAATCACTGTAACATTGTTTATACTGTATTCACTACCGAGTTTCTGGGTAGCGAATATGTTTATATTGTTCACTACGGGAGGTGATTTCCCTAACATTTTTCCTACTCGGTTTCTTCATTCTCCCGGCGCTGAAAATTTAACTTTCATAAAATGGATGTTAGACTGGATATGGCATCTTGTTTTACCTATAACCTGTTTGACATACGCAAGTTTCGCTTATGTATCGCGTCAGATGAGAGTGGGTATGCTTGACATAATCAGGCAAGATTTTATAAGGACTGCGCGGGCTAAAGGATTGAGCGAACGAGCGGTGATTTTTAAACACGCTCTGCGTAATGCCCTGATACCCACGGTAACATTACTGGCATTCCTGCTCCCTGCCCTTTTAGGCGGAAGCATTATAATAGAAGAAATTTTTACAATTGAGGGGATGGGCAAACTGTCGTTCGAGGCGATTCTTAACCGTGATTATCCGATAATCAACGCAATAGCATTTTTTTCTGCGTTTTTAACGCTTATCGGAATGTTATGCAGTGATATCGCTTACGTTTTAGTTGACCCGAGGATTAATTTTAATAATGAATAAAAAACAAAATTATTCACCGGCATATATGGAATTGATCCTGCACCAGTTCGTTAAAAATAAACTGGCTGTTACAGGCGTTATAATTATCCTGTTCCTTTTTTTTGTCGCTTGTTTCGCTCCGTTAATCGCTAACAGCAAACCGCTTGCCTTGTTCGGACAGTTCCCTGATAAATATGATGATTTATATTACGTAACCATCTCAAACATTTCACGGATTTCAATAACGGCAGAAAAACTTAAAAATAAGAAAGCGCTTAATCGGCAAGATAAAAAACAGCTGCAATCGTTAAAAACCAATTTAAAACGGTCAATAAAAAAACTTAAACCTCATCTGTCCCCAAAAAGACGGGAATATCTTAATAAATTAGAAAAAAAATTGTTTGAAGGAATTAAAACTTTTAATAATGAAAATTTAACCGAACTGGCAACGGTATTTGAAATCGAATTTTTTATTGATAAGATAGATTTGCAATATGTTTTTTATTTTCCGGCTTTAAAAAGTTTAACGCCGCTTAATATTTTTTTTATTGCGCTGTATCCGTTATTTATAATTTTTGTAATTTTAAAAAATTTATTTCGGCGCAAAAATTCTCCTATAAAGCTCAAAAAAGAGATAATATTATGCCTTATCATTTCATTGTCCGCATCGTTGCTATGGTTAATTTGCGTAAAACCAAAGTTTGACCCAACCGACTACAAACAGTTGGCAAATGAACTTGCCGGTAAATCGTTCTGCGTTTTTCCGATTATCGCCTATGGTGAAAATGAAAACATAATAACTGAAGCGAGCCGCAAACCGTCATGGCTTATTCCTGCAGATAAACGCTCGGATAACTTTCATCTTCTCGGTACCGATACAAACGGCAGAGATGTTTTATGCAGAATGATATGGGGCACACGCATATCTATGTCGATAGGTTTTATAGCGGTAGGGCTTTGTTTTGTAATAGGGGTGTTTTTCGGCTCAATCGCCGGATACTTTAGAGGTTGGGTCGACATAACCATATCGAGAATAATAGAAATAGTTATTTGTTTTCCCGTATTTTTTCTTATTCTTACCGTGCTCGCGTTTTTAAGACCGAGTATCATAAATATTATGGTTGTTATTGGTGTTACCGGCTGGACAGGTATAGCAAGGTTATGCCGTGGTGAATTTTTAAAACTTGTCAGGCAACAATTTGTTACTGCCGCTGAAGCTCTGGGCGCGTCATCTACGAGAATTATATTCAAACATATTCTGCCTAACGGGATAGGACCTATTCTGGTCTCTGTTTCATTTGGTATTGCAGGGGCGATACTGACTGAGTCGGCTTTATCGTTTTTGGGGTTTGGAGTGCCACAGCCAACCGCAAGCTGGGGCGACCTGCTCAACAACGGCAGGAATGATATTCAGGGCACATGGTGGCTTACGCTGTTCCCCGGGTTAGCCATATTTATTACGGTAACCGCGTTTAATCTTGCGGGTGAAGGAATAAGGGACGCGTTAGACCCTCGCCTTAAAAAACAGTAATAAAAAAAATTTTTTTCTATAAAAATATTTACAAACCAGATTAAATCAAGTATTTTATTAGAAAAATTTCTTTTTTTT
>JAGGZS010000140.1 GCA_021161885.1 bacterium | reverse complement strand
TTAAAATTCCTTCTATTTTTGGCTGTTATGACGCATAGAATTCAATCAAAATTCATCAATTATTTCAAATTCTTTATGATAATCAACCTTCGGATTCAAATAAATATGCTTATATTGTTCGGCTCTTCCGAGCGAGGTTTTCAATTTAATATTCTTTATCTTATCAAAGGTTCCTTTTTTAATTAACACAATTTTTGGAGCGGATAAACGAAGCGAATCTCTTTTCGCACAATATTCGCAATTAAACTCTTTCAGCTTTAAATCAAAAAATTTTTTTAATTCTTCTAACCATATTTTCTCATTTTTCCCGCTTTTTTCAAGAAGAATAACATAATACGGTATTTTATTCCAACAAGGAGATACTGTAAAATTCTCTATATAAACCCCGCAATGGCGCATCGCCTCTTTCATTGCGGTAACGACTTGGTGCTCAGATATTTTTTCCCCTGTTAAAGATGAAATATGTTTACCCTTGTTTAAAAAAGATATGCACGGAGCCTGACCATGCATATCAACTACCTTAATGACATCATTTATGTCATATCTGAAATAACCCGCGGAATTGGTTAATATAAGATAATAATTTTTGCCGATCTCTAACTCATGGCACAACAATACAACCGGGTTGTCTGTTCCGTACTGATCTTCAGGAATAAACTCAAAAAAATGGCTTTCTATATCCAGCAGTCCGCAAGACCCTTCATCACTGTTCGGGATACTCATTCTGCCTTCGGAAGCAATCAGCCCAAGGTCTCTTACCGGCACATCAGAATAAAACTGCGGCAACTCATCTATGTAATGACCCAGCACCCCGCCTTTCCATGCGGCAATTAGCTGAAGATTTTTCCAGAATAATGACGGGTATAATTTATCATTTTCCATAGCAAGACGATCTAACTCGTTTGCGCGGCGCGGATTCTTAATAAGGCACTGCTTCAATTTTTTTCTATCCGCCAAGCTAAGTTCAAATGGATAACAAAACGTGCCGTCATAAATATCTTTAATAATCTGTTCCTTATACTTATCCGCATAGCGAGCCAATTTAATCAACGTACTTGGATTAGCGGTGGTAAGAAGCCCAATATCAGGCTCTGCCATAGCTAAACGCAAAAGCGTGTAGTATTTAACCTCCTGATCAGGTATCGCGTAAACCCAGTATGGAATAATATAAAGCAGTCTTGCCAGATATTTCTGCGTCGATGCTATAAGCCCTGATATTGATCCGCACGGACACCCTTGATCTGTCCGCGTTTCGTCATAAGGCGACACAATAGGCAAAATTTTATGTTTAGTGATATGAGGATGATCCTCCGCCATTTGAAATCCCCACAACAATGAACCGCGTTTATATTCTTTTAAAAACTGCCTTGTAACAGGAATATATTTGCAATCAGCGGTTGTGCCGCTTGTCAAAGCAAACATAATAATTTTCTCACCGGGATTAAACAGAGCGGCAACATCCCCTTTTTGTATACGGTCTAAATACGGTTTTAAATCCTGATGGGTATGGATAGGAACTGTTCGACGAAAATCTTCTACTGTTTTGATATTTGAAAAATTATATTTTCTGCCGAAATCAGATAGGCGGGAACGGTAAATTTTTTTCATTAATACCTGTTCTTGATAATAAACGGCATTGCTTAACTTTTTTTTATATTGTTTAAGTTTTAAGCCCCCCTCCAACCGTATAATATTATATAACGCTGAGAATATTATTTTCTCTATCAATAGAATTATCCCATATACTTATCTAAAAAATTAAGCACCTTCTCTTTATATATTTGCGGTTCTACAAGTACAGCTTCATTATGACGGGCTTTATGGACATTCCATAGCTGCTTCGGTTCATTAGCTATTTTATACAGCCGCCGGCTCTGGTCAACTAAAATATAATTGTCTCTTTCACCATGGATAAAAAATACAGGCACGGATTTAAGTTTGCGTAAATATTTTTCCATTCGCGGCAAATCATGCTTTAATATTATCCGCGAGGCTATTAACGCGCTCATCGCTAAAATATGATTTACAAATGACGGCAATTTTTTTATAAATAAAAAAACCGAAGTCCAGCGGATAATATAATCTACCATAGTTTCATAAGTGGAAAAAGCGCTGTCGCAAACAATCGCCCGAATGTTATCCTGCATATTAGCAGCTGTGCAAACCGCCGCTCCGCCTCCACGGGATATACCGAATAAACCTATGTTTGACGGATCAACATCATCTCTTGTCGTTAAATATTTAATAACCGCTTTAAGATCGCAAAGGTCGTAACTGCTTATCCATTGATTAGGTTTATAACCATTATTAGATAAACTTGCGCCATGCCCGCGAAAATCAAATGTAAAAACATTATATCCGGCATCAGGCAAATAAGACGCGTACTTATGCCATGACCCCCTGCCGGCCCCAACTTCATGGCAAAAAACAATTGTCTTGCCACCAGCTTTCTTGCCTTTTATAAAAAGACCCTGCAAAACCACATTATCCGGTGTAGTAACCTTAACCGGTTCAGACTCTACGAGCGGTTCCTCATCACGGGCTGTAGTAATATTAATTCTAATAAAAATTTTAACTACTATACCGATTACAATGAAAAACAAAATTGCCGACAAGAAAAAAATT
>JAGGZS010000022.1 GCA_021161885.1 bacterium | reverse complement strand
GTATAACAATATGCAAGAACTGCTGATGAACAGCATCAAAGCCCTTGTCGCCGCGATAGAAGCCAAAGACCAGTACACAGCCGGACATTCGGAACGTGTTACCGCAATAGCAGTATTGATAGGGCAGGAACTGGGGTTGTCTCCGCCGGTAATGGAAAATTTAAGGGTATCCGCAATCCTGCATGATGTAGGAAAAATAGGTATTTCCGAAAAAATACTTTGTTCCAAAGAAAAACTTACAGATGAGGAATTCGCAGTAATCAAATCGCATCCGTCCAAAGGGGCTACAATACTCCAGCATTTAGATGAATTCAGCGCAATTATCCCCGGAGTAAAACATCACCACGAACGATATGACGGCAGAGGGTATCCTGACAACATAAAAGGCAGCGAAATTCCTTTGCCCGCCAGAATTATTGCGGTAGCCGACACGTTCGACGCCATAACAAGTAACCGCACTTACAGAAGAAAGAAAAATTTCCAATTTGCTGTCGATGAAATCATGAAATGCGCGGGTACACAGTTTGACCCTGAAATGGTTGAAGCGTTTGTAACCTGTTACCATAAATATAAAAATGTTGAGGACAGCCTTCTTTATGAAGAGGAAGAAGCTGAAGAAGCGGTATCAGAAAAATCATCTTAAATACCGTGAAAAATTCCTTTGCCGTTTAACCGCGTTAATAGATACCGCCATATTAAACCCTTGACTCATAGCAGGCTGGATAATCTCTATTTTTCCGCGGGTATTCATATTCTGGTTTATTCCCACAAGGCTGCCCATTTTATCTATCAACGGACCTCCGTTATTTTTCGCGTAAGTAACGGCGTCGTGCTGAATCATAGGTACAGACCCGTAATCGCTTTTAAATAATTTAGCGATCCGGTCGATATTCAGGTTGCCGTATTTCCTTTCAATATTCCATCGCAGTCTTACGTTAACATCAATCAAATCAATCAATTGGGAATCAAGGCTTAATACTCTGCCGGCTTTATATGAATCCTTATATCCAAGCGGAGCGCCGACCAAAATAATTTCATCTCCCTGTTTTAAATGGTCGGAATTTCCCACAGGGATAGGTTTAAGTCCTGTGGCGTCAATTTTCAATACAGCTATATCCAAAATGGTATCATACTCAATAATCCGGGCTTTTGTTTCTTCCCCGTCAGGCAGCTGCACGTACCAGTCTTCCCTGAAAGGATTATTTCCTATATAATAATTGGATATAATAATACCTTTAGAACTGATAACCGCCCCGCTGGCGGAATAATTGTAACGGTCATTGTAGGAATATTTGCTTCTGACCTGAATTTTAAGCACGGATTTTATGCTTTCCGCAGCGACTTTACCGATTGGTATTTTTTGGCGTTCACGTTCGAGAAACTCGTCAAGTTTCTTCTCATTAATTTCACGCTGTTTTTCAAGTTCTTCCTTAAGGTTTGAGTTTTCTTCTTCAAGCTCTTTGATTCTAAGCAGCAGCGCCGACATTTGCCCATCCTGAATATTTTGCGCATCCTGCTGTTTAAGTCGTTCTTGTTCCTGTTGTTTATTTAATCCCGCCTGTTCTTTTTCCATAATAATCTGGTCTTGTTCTTCATCCGCTTGGCGATAGAACCGATCACGTTTTTCTATAGGGATCCAATGTCCGTAAAATTTAACCAGCCCTTTCATCCTTTGTTCTTCTTCGTACTGTAATTTCTGGAGGCGCTCCTCATTGGACAGCCATTTAATTTTATCTATTTCATTACGGGAAATGGTAACCACATATTCTGGTGTGGATAAAGATTCAACACGAAGTTTAACGCCTTCGTTTAGGTCCTGCAGGATAGTCCCTTCAAGTAATTTTCCGTTTTTAAGATAAACTTTGTCAGATCCGAACTGTTCACTCGGCACAGATACTTGGGATGCCTGTTCGGCAATGGATAGTTCTGGTTTGTCTTCTTGAGCTTCAGCTGTACCGCCGCCCTGTTCTGCCGGAACCTGCGTTTTTTTGTAATCGGGATATTTTATTTGTTCAGTTTCAGGGCGATCGAATATCAAAAACGATTTAATACAGTCTTCAAATAAATTATAAAATTCATAAAAATTTTTAACTAAGCAGGAAAATTCAATTTTATACATTCGTGTTTCGCCTAACACTGTATATATGATACGTTTTTGGTGTAAAGGCTCTTGATTTTCCGAATTATCGTTTGCGTCTTTAAAAAAATAACTGCTCATATTAATTTTAAGAGCATTCAGCCCGTCGACTTTAACGATATCAAACCCCCTGATTTTATTCAGATGTCCTTCGGAATTTTCTTTTAACCCGCTTATTGAAGCGTCAATAAAAGACTGGTCTATCGCATCCGCAGACCTGCCGGCTACACTAATTTTGATATATTCGTTAAAATCATCTTCCTGATTATTCACAAACAGGCAAACCGATTCCTTATCGGTTACAGGCATTTGTTTCCAGTTTTCCGGCGGGTTAAAGCTGAACTGAAACATTTTGTTTTCATAAAGACGTTTACCGCGAAGTTGAGCTATCTCGTTTAAGATAGACTCTTTTTCCTCTCTTAACGCTATTATTTCATTGCGCAGAGAATCTCTGGAAGACAGAATTTCATAATCGCCTTTATTTATCCATTCCCCGTCATATTTAACAAAGCCTTTTGTTTTTTGTCCTTTTTCGAATTCCTCTGTTTTTTCAATGACTGCCGGTTCCAACTTTTTTATATACTTGATACTTTCGCGGGATATTTTTATCTCAGACCCGTTTTCCAGTTTAATTTTTATAAACGATTCTTCTTCTCTGACAATATTGCCGTTGATCAGCCTTCCGTTTTTGAGAAAAACTTTATCTTTAGAAATTATTGACTGGGAAAAAAGAATATTATTTTGTGTGTGAAGAAAAATCAGAAGAAAAATAAGCATAAATATCCGTTTAACAGATACCATTTACTACTCCATGAAAAGAAAACGTTGAAAAAAATTGTTTATGTTTAATTTTTAAGATAACACATATAAATATTTTTTATCAATTTTTTTATGGATTTTTTGTTATCCTGCAAAAAAAGTGATGCGAGCGTAAAAATGCTGTTCGTTTGTCATAATAATTTTAGTTGTTATTCTTTAATGGCAGTGTTGTCCGAGAAAAATTCTTCGGCGGTTCGCTTCTCTATTGGGAG
>JAGGZS010000042.1 GCA_021161885.1 bacterium | reverse complement strand
GTTGTTTTAAATGTTTAACAAACTGATAAGAGCCCTTCTCCCTAAATCACAAAAAAGGTTTTTAATATATTTTTAAAAAACATAAAAATGACTAATAGCCAATTTGTAGCAACGATTCATGATGTAACATTATTAGATTTAAAATCTTTTCGTAAAGATGAAATATGGTTTATGGAAAAAAACAATAAAAAAGAATCTGTCTTATATTCATTAGAAGAATTTAAGCCCCGCTTTGATAAAGAAATACAAAAAGGTTATTTGAAAGGTAGATTTGGAGCTATTCCTATAATAAATTGGTGAGTTAATGATAAAAAAAGAATTTAAGCGAAAAACCGGTTTTAGAGATTCAACATTAATAGTAATAGCAACCGAGGGGCAAAAAACCGAACCTCAATATTTTGATGGATTACGGTTGCTTTATAAAAATCCAAAAACACATATTGAGGTATTAAACAGGAAAACATCGGCATCTTCGCCAAAACATGTGATACAAGAACTTGATAAATTTACACGGGAATATAAGCTTAACCGATATGACGAATTGTGGCTGATTGTTGATAAGGATCGTTGGGGTGATAGTGAATTAAGTTTAACAATACGGCAATGTATTCAGAAAAAATATAACTTTGCGGTTAGTAATCCATGTTTTGAATTATGGTTATTGCTACATTTAAAAGATATTTTATCTTTTACAAAAACTGAGATACAAAAACTTAATGTTTGCAAAAAAATAAAAGAAAAAATTAAAGTCATTTTAGGTTCATATAATAGTTCAAACTTAGCCGCAGATCAATTCATCTCTTATGTTAATCAGGCTATTTCCAGAGCGAAATATTTAGATACTAATATAAATGAACGGTGGTCAACTTCTTTAGGCAGTAGAGTTTATCTTATTGCTGAAAAAATTATTTCTTAAAATGGACGTGTTGCAAAACAGCAGAAAAATTAAAACAAATTTAACCCTCTTTTTTATATCTTTTCACTTCGCAACAGTCCCAATAGATATCCGCATCTATTACGGTGTTCTCTGGGCGTAAAGACCGCAATTAAGATTTAAAAGAGGCTGTGAAAAATATTTTATTTTGCGGATACCGAGATAATGGACTTTTTTAAGTCAGGGAAAAATATTTCAGGAGCGCAAATTACAATGCAGTCGTTTTGGATTAGTTGTATACAGCATGATAAATGATCGCTAAGGTCAATGGTAACATCATATTCTTCATGGGCAGAGTTATTATCCTGAACTTCGTAATGAAGTTTAATCCATTTTAAAAAAGCGTCAAAGAACTGGCGCGCATCCGCTGAAGAATCCCATCTCGTAAGGAGGATATATCCGTTCAGCTTATTATTTTTGTTTTCAAAGACAACATATCTATCTCCGTCCCATCCCTGAGCGGCATCATTGGATAATTGATACGGCAAATGTCTTTTCAGCAAGATATTAATGTTCAGTTCACCTAACACATTTTCATTGATAGGCGTTAGGTCATATTTACCATAAAATTTGGTTAAATCCGGCATTACGGGATAATCCGGTTCGTCGCGGTTGATAAAATATTTTTCCGTATGTAAAATCTGCTCTGTTGTTGTAGGCGGGTTAAGAAAGACATTTTCCATATTTATTACATTGTTATCATAAATATTTTTTACAAACTGAAGTCCTTTAATGTAAGGGAACAGCATATTTTCTTTAAGATACTGCGGGGCTTTATCTATTTCTTTCTGGCTGATTTCAAGTATAACACCGGATAATACATCTAAAAAAGCGTCTAACCCGAGGTTCTGTTTATAAAATTTTTCCATAACAAAAGTAGCGTCCCCCTCAATCAACGCTGAAAGGGCAAGCACTGCATCGTCGTTATCTTTGCGGTCTATGCCCATTTTAACGAGCCCGTAATGTTGGTCTTGAACAGCATGTGTCAATTCATGGGCGATAAACATATTTTCCAGTCTTTTTGTGAAAAAAGCGTTGTTTACGAGATACATTATTTTGTTGTCATAATCATAAAAAGCAGCGGCTTGTTCCTGATAGAGTTTCAGCAGAAGAGTTTTTAGGTCGACATCTTTGTCGATCATCCCTAATATTTTTAAGGAATTTTCCATATTATAAAAAGAATTTCCTTTATATACCTCATCAAAACGTTTAATAAGAATTTCGTTAAGGCGTGATTTATTAATCACCTTATAGGTTATTGATTTTATAAGCCCCAATCCCCTGATTTCAGATACACTTTTTTCAATATCATAACATCGTTCAAGAAGTTTTTTTTCTTTAAGTACGGATAAATATCTGGTTTGCAGTTTGTCGTGTTTATTTTCTAATGACCGGATTTGATCTTCAAGATTATGGTTTTTTATATAAAAAAATAAAGATAAAACAATCAGCGGTATAACTAATATAATATAAAAAATATTTTTTTTATTCATTTAGCCTATTATTTAAAGATTACAGCTTTTTGTCATATACAGTTTTTCGGCAACAAATTTATTTTTACAGATGAATTTCATATCAACCCGGCGGCCAGTTCATAGAGCGTCCGCCTAACAGGTGAAAATGAATATGAAACACTTCCTGCCCCGCGTTTCTGCCAGAATTAACCACAACCCTATACCCTTGGTCCGCGACATTAAGCTGCTGTGCTATTTTATGGGCGGTACGCATAATTTTACCTATAAGAGCATCATCATCTATAACAAGCTGAGGAATACCGGATATATGTTTTTTAGAAATAATCAATACGTGGACAGGAGCTTGCGGGTTAATGTCATGGAATGCAAAGATTTGATCATCTTCGTAAATTTTTTTACAGGGTATTTCCCCTTTAATTATCTTACAAAACAAACAGCTCATTTATCACTCCTTTGTATAT
>JAGGZS010000249.1 GCA_021161885.1 bacterium | reverse complement strand
GTAAAAGGGATAGAAATTCAATATGATGTTTTTAAGAAAGAGGAAGAGTACCTGCTTGAAACTTTAGCAAGCGCTAAGAAGGAATTGATTACTTTAAATTCTAAGGAAATTAGTTATTTGCAGGCAGAACGGGAAATGAAAACTAATCAGGAATTATATGTCGCTTTAAAAAAGGAGTATATAAAATATCTGTCTTTATATAAATTGCCTGATATGATCGTTGATGTCGTAGAGAAAGCAAGAGTGCCTTTGCCAAGGGAAAATGTAAAACCGCAAACTTTGATTAATGTTGCTTTTGCCGGTGTGGGCAGTTTGTTAATAGGAATTATTTTAGTTTTGGTTTATGGATTTATCGAACTTGAAGTTTTTCAGAATGTCCGTGAGATGGCATTCAGCCTTATGGGCATCATACCGCTTGGCTTGACTCAAACTATAAATAATGTTCCTAAAAATTCGGTTAAGTATGATTCGTTCAGGGGAATTGCTGCACGGCTTAATTTGATGCAGAAAAAAGAGAAGATAAAAACCGTATTTGTAACAAGCTGCGGGGCTGGCGAGGGTAAAACGACTGTGGCTGTTAATCTTGCGATAGTTATGGCAGATACTGGAAAACGAGTCTTGCTTATTGACGGCAACAGAAAAAAAAGCGATGTGGCTAATTTGTTTGATATTTATGAATCCGCACCGGGTTTCAGAGACATAGAAGAATATAAAGATAATTTTAAAAGCCTGATAACACCTATAGTTTATAAGAATATCGATATTATAGGGGGAGGCAGTGTCATAGTCAATGATGGGACAGAAAATGATGGCGCTGGTTTTATCAAAGATGAATTAGTCAAAGATGATATAGATAATCTTATAAACAGTTTAAAAAAATATTACGATTTTATTATAATTGACGGTCCCTCACTTATAGGTATTCACGATGCGATTATATTATCAAATGTTTCAGATGGTGTTCTTATGGTTGTTGGACATAAAATGTATCCTCCTGTGACAGAAAAAGAAATGTCTAAAGAGGTAGAGAAGGCAAAGAGCCGTTTATTAGGCGTAATCCTTAATCATGTCTATCAGGGCGATGAAATTTATAAATCTTATTACCAGAGGAGCTCTAAAAAGTTTGCCTATATATAATTTTACCGATTAAGTTTTTCAGCAAAAATACCGATAATTATATATGGTGAAAATTATGGAAAATATTCCTTCTTTTAGAAATCCTAATACTCTTGTAAGATGGCAGCCGCGGGTAGTTAAAACCGGTTCTGTCATTGTGATTTACAGTATCCCCCCGGATAATCAGGGAAACGGTTTTTTAACAGTCGGGGATATTACTTTCGCGCTGTCATCAAAGATTACATATATCGGTCGTAACCAGAGCAATAATTTTTGCCTTAGGGGCGATATGTATATATCGAATAACCATGCGAGGATTTTTTACGAAGATAAAAATTATTATATTATAGATGACAGCTCTACAAACGGAACATTCTTGAACCGCAATCCTTTATACAAAGGGGAAAAGTATATTCTTACTGACGGTTCTGAAATTCAGTTCGGTGTTAATACCGTTACTAAATACACAAAATTTTCCGCGTAAAAAAAATTAAAAAAAGGCTTATGTTGTCAGGGGCATATGTCGATATACAAAATAGTCAGGGTAGTTATCCTAAATTGTCTTGGTTATTTTCTTGTCAGGTAAAGTCTCTTGGGTAAATTGATCGGATCGTTCTTCATTCCTTAGGATAACTGCTCTGGCTTTTTTAATATCGCCTTAGAATTCTTTCTAATTCAGATTTTTTCTCTAATCCTTCTTTTAAATTCGGATCAATTTTTAAAGCCTTATTTATTTCTTTGAGGGCAAGGTTAAAAGAACCTAATTTTGTATAACACTCTGCAAGTTTAATATATACTTTTGGATTGTTTGGTTCAGCCTGCATAGCTTTTCTGTAAAGAGGCAAGGCTTGAATATAGCTGCCGTTTTTAATGAATGGTTCCGCTTCAGCAAAGAGGTCATTTACGTTGTATAAATTTGTAAAATGGCTTTGCAGCGCATTAGTGCTTTTTATATCCTTTGTTTTTTTTATCTTTGTTTTTTTTGGTGGATTAGGTGGTTTTTGTTCTATAGCCGGAATTTTCTTTTTAGGCGGAGGAATTGCCGAGGCCATTTCGTCTGCCTTTTGCTGGGAAATTATGGAACGCAGATATTTTAGGGCGTATTTGTTATCCGGTTCGTGTTTGAGTACTTTTCGTATACAAAACTCCGCTTTTTTAAGTTCATTTATTTGATAAAAGGAACTGCTCAAGTTGAAATACGCGCTTATATAGTCTGGATAAATCTCAATAGCTCTTGTCAGGGCCCTTATAGCCTTGTCATATTTGCCTAATTGGTTGTAAGCCGCGCCCAGATTATTAAATGCCTGAGGATTATACGGATTAAGCCCAAGAGCGATTTTTATTTCCTTAACAGCTTCTTCGTTTCTGCCTGATTCGGCAAACAATTTTCCAAGGTTGTTGTGGGCTTCGGAAAAATTAGGGTCGAGACTTATAGATTTTTTAAGTTCCTCAATGGCTTTTTCTCTCATGCCAAGGCGTAAATATGAATTAGAAAGGTTATAATGGCTTTGAGCCCTGTTATCGATTGCCAAGGCTTTTTTGAAATAAGCGATGGAATCGTGATGCCTGCCTGTATCTGATAAAACAACAGCGTAATTCGATAAAGCGTTATAATTTTTCGGCGCTTGTTTAACGGAATAATCCCATAAATCGAATTCTGTTTTCCAGATTGTGTTTTGCGCTGCCGACCTGCTGGTAAGAATAATAACAAGAAAAACAATAATATTTAAAAAGACTGTTTTTTTAAACCTTATTTGCGATAGCAATAGGGTGAAACAGCAAATGATTCCTATCATTGGAACATAAAGATATCTTTCTGCGACCGGTTGATTAAGATAAACCAAACCTGAAACAGGAAAAAGGGAAATCAAAAACCATGAAATAAAAAAGCTGTAATATTTTTTATTGCGTAGAAAATAAATTAAAAATATTAAAATTGCCGCAACAGGGATACCGATCAATAAATATATTGGAGCAGCCGCAAAGTGTTGGTTATAAGCAGGCGATAATTTGCAGGGAAAGATTATTAATTTTAAGTAATATGCGATTAGGTTAAGAAACCTTACGGTTCTTTCTGATATAATTTGTAAACTGATTTTTTCATGAACCCCTTCTTGAAGTACAAATATTTTAAATCTGATAATAAAGTATATTAACATAGTAGCGCCGTAACCAATATAAACCGGGATAAAACGTTTTATCTGAGCCCATAATGTTTTTATATTTAACGGGTTGTAGACCATGTGATTATAAACAAAAATAAACGGCAGTAAAATAACTCCGTTTTCTTTACTTAAGCATGATAGAAAGAAAGCAATATTTGAGATAAAGCAATATTTTATATTCCTATGTTTTATGTTTAAGTAATTTATATAACTTTTTAATGCGATAATAAGAAAAACGGCGCATAGAATGTCTTCACGAAACGAGATAGCGTTAATTGGCTCGGTGCCTAACGGATGAACCGCAAAGAGAATTGCCGATATTAAAGCGAAAAGCTTGTTTTTTGTCATCGCTAAAAGCAGATTATAAATTAAAGCGCATAATATAAGGTGATATATAAGGTTGATTAAATGGAAACCAAATGGATTTTTTCCGAAAAGTAAAAAATCCATAAAGTAACTTGCGGTAACTATCGGGCGGTAACTTCCTTCACCGTAGCGTTTATATTTCCCCACACCGCTTCTGGCGAAATAATGTTTAACTGAAAAAATATCCTTGATATTGGAAAAATGTTCAATATATCGGTTTTTTTTAATAACGGATGAATCGTCGTATACAAATCCGTTAGCGAGAGTATTTATATACGCTATAACCCCTGCGGTTAGTATTAATAAATATGGAATTGTTTTTTTTGTTAATATCATATTTTTTAGCAGAGAAAAAAATTTTTTTTCGATAGATTATTAGTTAGGCTAATATACGTTAAACAGATAAATATTAATATAACTGAAGTTTATATTCAAGCTGATATTAAATTAAAAGTAATGAAGATGATAATTTTTTTTAAAAAAATGACGATTTTTAATAAATGGAACAATATAAGGATGTAATGGTGAGCACAGCAGTCAAAAATTTTTATAAAATACTTCAAGTGGATCCGTCAGCTGAGCCGGCGATCATAAAAGCCGCTTACAGAACGCTTATGCTTCAGCTTAAAAAACACCCCGACTACGGCGGCAACACGGATGAGGCAAAAGATATAAATATGGCATATCAAGTGCTTAAGGATCCAATAGAACGCAAGGAATACGATAAAAATAATTATTTCTTTTTACAGCAGAATATCAGCAGCGATTCTTTAAGGAAATACTATATGCGCTGTTATTTTTGCGGGGCGATTAACCGGATTGATTTTTCATCAACGAAATCGAAACTAAAATCTATTGTTTGCGGTAAATGTCGTTCCCCGTTTTTTTCCGATAAACTCGACGAAAACAGTATCGGACGGCGAAAACGTAAATTCGAAAGGTACAAATGCGTTTTTCCCATAAAAATTCAGCTTAAATTCAGCGGTGTTTTTTATCCGGGTATGTGCAAAGATTTTTCAAGTAACGCAATGTTGTTCAGTAGTTCTATAGAGTTGTCTAAGGATCAAATAATAAAAGTCGTATTCACAAAAGACAAGGAATTTCAGACAATAGCTAAGGTCATTAGAAAAAAAATGATAACCCATCCGCCCGATAAATCTTTTGAATACGCTGTTTTATTTATAGAAGCGCGCTATGGTAAACCGAATTAAACTTCTTTCGCGAGTAATGTGCGGATAAAAGAAAGGTTTTGTTCAATTTTGTCTGTCTGTTCGCTTAAATCTTTTTTTTTCATCCGTTCTTTTTCAACTACTTTATCAGGAGCGTTATTAATAAAACTTTGGTTACTGAGTTTTGAGCGGATGCCAGCTAGAGTGCCACGCAATTTTTTAAGTTTTGTTTCAAGCCGGTTGATTTCTTTTTCAGCGTCAAGAGCGCCTTCAAGCGACATATAAATTGTTCCGGCTTTGACTACTGCCGAAGGTAACCCTGCCTGTGGCTCAAATTTCGTATCTGCCGATATTTCTTTTGCCCGCAGTAATTTTTTTAAAACAACAAGTTCCGACGTAAAATAATTTTTCAGCGATTCATTTTCAGGTTTGATGAAAAAATTCAGTTCCGCAGCCGGAGCGATATCGTATTCACTGCGAAGGTTTCTGCCTGCGGATATTAATTCAAATTTTTGTTCCACCAATTCTATCGTTTCGTTATCTATCATTGATATGTCGGTTTTAGGCCATGGGCTTACCATTATGCAAGTGTATTCTTTAAGTTCTTTATCATCAGGAAATATTGAATGAAGGATTTGCCATATTTCTTCGGTGATAAACGGCATAATCGGATGAAGCAGTTTCAGTGTTTGGTTCAGTACATAAAAAAGTATCATTCTTGTATTTTGTTTAGCTTTTTCATCATCGCTATATAAGATAGGTTTTACAGTTTCTATATATTTATCGCAGTAACTGTGCCAGAAAAAGTCATAGATAATCTGAGCGGCTTCATTGAACTTAAATTGGTTTAAAGCCGATGTAACGTGTTCAATGGTTTTATTTAGGTTGCCTAAAATATATTTATCATCTGAAGTCAGTTTCTTTTTGTCAAAATTTTTAAATCCGCTTTTCTGTTCACCGAAATTGAGCATTAAAAAACGGGAAGCGTTCCATATTTTGTTGGCGAAATTTCTGCCTATTTCAAATTTTGCCGGCGAAAGGTATACGTCCTGCCCTTGAGCTGTTATCAGTATAATTGAAAACCTTAACGCATCGGCACCGACTTCTTCGATAATATCTAGCGGATCGATTGTATTGCCTAATGATTTGCTCATTTTTGTTCCGTTATCGTCTCTTACTGTGCCGTGCAGGTAAACATCGGAGAACGGAATATCTCCCATAAACTCCAAACCTGCCATAACCATTCTTGCGACCCAGAAAAACAGTATTTCAGGCGCGGTGCATAAAGTATCCGTAGGATAGAAAAAGTTTAGGTCTTTTGTTTTATCCGGCCATCCGAAAGTAGAAAACGGCCATAACCATGAAGAGAACCAAGTGTCTAACACATCGGTATCCTGCTCAAGATTATTTGAACCGCAGGAACGGCATTTTACAGGTGTTATCCTGTCTACGTTGACAGCTTTGCAGTCAAGGCAGTACCATACTGGAATCCTGTGTCCCCACCATATTTGTCTGGAGATGCACCAGTCTCTTATATTGTTCATCCATTCAAGATAAACTTTTTCCCATCGTTTAGGCAAAAACTTAACTTTACCTTCTTTTGCCGCTTTAATAGCCGGTTCTGCAAGAGGTTTCATTTTTACGAACCATTGGCGTGATAATCTCGGTTCAACAATGGTGTGGCATCGGTAACAATGCCCTACAGCGTGAGAATGCTTTTCAACTTTTTGCAGATGTCCTGAGTTCTCAAGTTCTTTCAGTATTTTTTTTCGGCATTCAAACCTGTCCATACCGGCGTATGGTCCGGCGTTGTCGTTCATTGTGCCGTCAGGGTTCATTACATTAATGGATTCTAAATTATGCCGCTGTCCCATTTCAAAATCGTTTGGATCGTGTGCTGGGGTTACTTTAACTATACCCGTCCCGAAAGATGAATCAACGAAATTGTCTTTAATAATTTTAAATTTTCGGTTTAAAACAGGAAGTATTACTGTTTTACCATCAAGCATTTTTAGGCGTTTATCCTTAGGATTTAGAGCAACGGCTGTATCGCCGAGCATGGTTTCAGGCCTTGTTGTGGCTACGGTAATTTTTTCATCAGACCCTTCGATATCGTAATCGATGTAATAGAGGTGTCCGTTTAAATCTCTATGTTCGGCTTCTTCATCAGATAAAGCCGTATGGCAGCGCGGACACCAGTTGATGATATAATCGCCCTGATAGATAAGCCCTTTTTCGTAAAGTCGGATAAATGTTTCATGGACAGCTTTGCTGAGCCCGTCGTCCATTGTGAATCGTTCCCGTTCCCAATCGCAGGAACACCCCAACTTTTTTAACTGTGTAATAATTTTCCCGCCGTATTCTTTTCTCCATTCCCATACTCGTTCGATAAACTTTTCACGGCCGAGATCATCTCTTGTTAAATTTTCCTGAGCGAGTTTTTTTTCCACAACATTTTGGGTAGCTATGCCTGCATGGTCTGTTCCGGGCATCCATAACGTGTTAAACCCCTGCATACGTTTCCATCGGATTAGAATATCCTGAAGCGTATTGTTTAAAGCGTGCCCCATATGCAAAGCCGCTGTAACGTTAGGCGGGGGGATAACTATTGAATATGATTTACCGCCTTTTTCATGGCTTGCGTGATGAAATTTATTGTTCATCCAGAAATCAGACCATTTGTCTTCGGTATTTTTTGGAGAATATTGTTTTGCTATATCCATATTTTACTCGCTATGATTGTGCCGCTGATTTAATTCTTAACAATTTTCTTTAAGCAATTTGTATTCTACACTGTCTGATAAGGCTTTCCAGCATGCTTCTATGATGTTTTCCGAAACGCCTATCGTGCCCCAGTATTTACCTTCGCAATGAGATTGGATAAGAACCCTGACTTTCGCCCCGGTTCCGCTTGAACCTTCAATTACCCGTACTTTAAAATCTATTAATTTAACATTTGAAAGCGAAGGATAAAATTTTTCAAGAGCTTTTCTTAATGCTTTATCCATGGCGTTAACCGGTCCGTCTCCTTCAGCGACGGTATATACTTCTTTTCCTTTGACATTCAGTTTGATAGTGGCTTCTGAAGTCAACTTGTTATCTTTTTTCTCAACAATTACCCTAAAACCTAAAAGATCGAAAAAGTTTTTGTTTTTTTGAAGATTTTTTCGTAATAAAACCTCAAAAGACCCTTCAGCCGCTTCAAACTCATAACCTTCATGCTCCAATTTTTTTAGGCTTTGCAGGATATCTTTAACTTCAGGAGTATTTTGTTCTAAGTTGATGTCGAGTTCTTTGGCTTTTAAGAATATATTACTGCGTCCGGATAATTCAGACACTAAAATACGTCTTTCATTCCCAACTTGTTCAGGATTGATATGCTCAAAACTGACAGGGTTTTTCTGGACGGCGTTAACGTGCATACCGCCTTTATGCGCGAAAGCCGATAATCCCACATACGGTGCTCCGTTATCGTGGCGGCGGTTTGCTAAATCATCAACAAACTGTGATAATTCACAAAGCGTTTTAAGTTGATCATCAGTTACTGTATCAATATGGTATTTAAGTTTAAGGCTTGGGATTACGCTGATAAGATTAGTATTTCCGCTTCTTTCTCCAAATCCGTTTATTGTGCCTTGAACTTGTTCCGCTCCGCACTCGACAGCTATCAGGGAATTGGCAACCGCTATTCCTGAATCGTTATGGCAGTGAATGCCGATAGGTGTTTTTACCGCTTTTTTTACATCGGTTACTATTTGTTGAATTTCACCCGGCATACTTCCGCCGTTTGTATCGCATAAAATGATGCAGTCCGCGCCGGCGCTTTCAGCGGCTTTAAGTGTTTCCATAGTATATTTCGGGTCGTCTTTATAGCCGTCAAAGAAATGTTCGGCATCATAAAAAGCTTGTCTTCCATTCGATTTTATAAACTGTATGCTGTCATATATCATATTAATATTTTCTTCAAGGGATGTCCTTAATATTTGCAGAACGTGAAGAGTCCAGCTTTTCCCGAACAGGGTTACCACGGGAGTTTGCGCTTCAACTAATTTGATTAAATTAGCATCGTTTTCGGCTTTTACGTTTGCGCGTTTTGTTGAACCGAAAGCCGCTATTTTTGAATTGGATAAATTATGGCTCGATATTTCTTTAAAAAAATTTATGTCTTTAGGATTAGAACCGGGCCAACCCCCTTCAATATAATGTATTCCCATTTTATTAAGTTCATGAGCTATTCTTATTTTGTCTCCGACTGAAAAGGATATACCTTCACCTTGAGACCCGTCACGCAGTGTTGTGTCGTACATATAAACATTCATCATAACAAATCCTTTATTTTAACTCAGTTTATCTAATTGGAATTCTTCATGTAATACTTGGGTAGCTTTGTCCGAATCTTTTCCATTGATTACACAAGATATTTTTATTTCGGAAGTGCTTATCATTGAAATATTCACATTCGCTTTCGCCAAACTCGAAAACATCTGGGCGGCAACTCCTGAATGAGATCTCATCCCAATGCCCACAACAGATAATTTAGCGATATTTTCATTGATGGAATATCTTTTAGCGTTCACTGTTTTTAAAAGTTCATCCAGAATATTTTTCAGTCTCGGCATTTCAGCTCGGTGCATCGTAAACGATATGTCAGTGTGCCCCTGTTCGCTTACATTCTGAATAATCATATCGATATTTACGTTGTATTCAGCTAATTTATTAAATAATTTTGCCGCTATACCCGGAGTATCCGGTACTTTAATGAGAGTTATTTTCGCTTCACTTTTATCTGTGGTAATTCCACGTATGACGGGGTGTTCCATCACATTTGCCTCCTTTACGATATATGTACCTTCCGAATTATTAAAACTTGAACGGACACAAAGTGGTACATCATATTTATTTGCGAATTCCACCGAACGGGCGTGCAGGACTTTCGCACCGAGACTCGCAAGTTCAAGCATTTCTTCATGGGTTATTTCATTAAGTTTTTTCGCGTTTTTTACTATTCGCGGATCCGCTGTGTAAACACCGTCCACATCGGTATATATTTCACATAAATCCGCTTTTAAAGCCGCGGCTATTGCTACGGCGGTTGTATCTGATCCGCCTCGTCCAAGAGTAGTTATATCGTTTTTAAGATTCACGCCTTGAAACCCGGTAACAATGACTATTTTGCCTAAGTTAAGTTCTTCGCTGATTTTCGTAGGGCATATATCGAGAATACGCGCTTTGGTATGAATGCTGTCTGTCGTTATGCCGACTTGAGCGCCTGTTAAAGATATCGCGCCTTCACCTAATTCGTGTATTGCCATAGCAAGAAGAGCTGCTGATATTTGTTCGCCTGTTGATACTAACATATCCATTTCACGGCTTGAGGGTATCTTGGTAATTTCTTTAGCCATATGTATTAATTGATCGGTGGTTTTACCCATGGCGGAAACAACAACCACAATTTCGCTGCCTTTTCTTTTTGCCGCGACAATTCGTTTGGCTGCATTAATTATTTTTTGTGTGTCTCCAACGGAAGTTCCGCCGAATTTTTGAACAATCAGCGCCATAACTGCTTTATTACTCCTTTTATAAAAAAACAAATTAATCCGAAAACAATAATTTTAAAAGATTATGCCCGTTTTGTGTTTTATATTTCCCTTTTTTCATTGATAATTCATTAAAAGACTGAATATTGTCCGGTTTGATATTTTGTCCTAAAATAGCGAACGGCACAGGGTCTGCCGTGTGTGTTTTAAGGGAAATAGGTGTCGCGTGATCAGTAAGAACCATAAAACGCCATTCTTTGAATGTATCTACAACTTTTTTAAGTAGTCGACCGACAACTTTTTCATCAAAATTTTCGATTGCCTTAATCTTTTCGGTTATAGACCCGCTGTGCCCTGCTTCATCAGGGGCTTCTACATGGACAAGGATAAAGTCGTAATCAAATAAGGCATTAAAAGCGAAATCAGCTTTTCCTTCATAGTTAGTATCAAAGAAACCGGTTATTCCGGGTACGCTGATAACTTTTAGCCCCGCGAGTTTCGCTATGCCTTTAAGCAGGTCGACAGCAGATATTAAAGAACCTTTAATGCCGAATTTTTGTTCAAAAGGTTCAAGCATTGGTTTTGTTCCCGCGCCCCATAACCATATTGCGTTAGCCGGATTTTCCTGAAGATCGAGTTTAACGGTATTGATTTCATGCCCTTTTAAAATGTCCGCCGCTTTTTTCATTATAGAACATAAAAATTCCGCACCTGTCCCTGAAGGAAAATTAGGTTCGGTATGCTGTCCGATAATATCATGGGGCGGTACGCATTTTACTGTATGTATCTTTTGCCGGAGAATATTTTCGTCAACAATAAGAATATGCCTGTAACTTACGCCCGGGTAAAATTTTATTCCGGGGATATTTATTTTGTTATTCAAAAAAGATATTAATTCAGCGGCTTCTTCAGTAGAGATATGCCCTGCGCTGTAATCGCGCATAATGTTATCTGCTATGGTTACAAGATTGCATCGGAAAGCTATTTTCCCGGGCTGAAGTTCGATATCCTGAGCCGCCGCTTCTAAGGGAGCCCTGCCCGTATATGATTTTTTCGGGTCATATCCAAGGATTGACAATGCCGCAACATCACTGCCCGGGTGCATACCTCGGGGTATATTTTTTGTCAATCCGCCGGCGCCTTCACCGGCGATCATATCCATATACTTTGTTTTGGCTACTTGTAACGGTGTTTTTCCGTTTAAATCTTCTAAAGGATAATCCGCCATTCCGTCGCCGACGCATACAATATATTTCACTTCAACCTCAAATTTTTTTTGTTTATGGAGCTTCCATCCGTATTAAAACCGTTTTGCCTCGTATTATGTCGAGCTTATCGATTTTATTTAAAGCTAACCTGATATTTTTTTCTTTTGCTTTATGGGTAAGCATAACAAGAGGTACGGTATCTCCTGCCCGCCGTTCTTTCTGGTAAACGTCGGATATACTGATATTAAGGCTGCCTAATATTCCGGCTATCCGAGCGAGTATGCCTGGTTTGTCTATCACTCCGAACCTTAAATAATAGCGGTTTTCTATATCATCCATATCCTGGACGGTAATATTTGCTCTGGGTATCCTGAAATCGTTTCTCTTTGTTATGTTGCCTGATACAATGGTATTGCTAATGTCTACAATATCAGCTACAACAGCGCTTGCGGTGGGCAGTTCGCCTGCGCCCCGCCCATAGTACATATTTGTGCCTACGATGTTTCCCCTGAATGAAACAGCGTTAAAAGAATCGTTTACGGAACTTAAAAGATTAGATTTAGCCAATAAAGTCGGGTGAACCCTTAACTGGACAACCCCGTTTTTCTTTTTGTAGATAGCAAGCAGTTTGATTACATAATCAAATTCTGCCGCGTAGGCTATATCTTTTTCCGTTATGCCGCGTATTCCTTCAATATAAATATCGTTCATATCAAAAAAGGTTTCTCGCGCTAACGATCCAAGCAGAAGAAGTTTATGGGCTGTGTCAATTCCTTCCACGTCAAAAGTAGGGTCGGTTTCGGCATAACCGAGTTCCTGTGCTTTTTTCAGAGCGTCTTCAAAAGAAATTTTGTCGGAACTCATTTTTGTTAAAATATAATTCGCTGTTCCGTTTATGATTCCGTATAAACTTATTATGTCGTTAGCTGCCAATCCGTTACGCAGCGTATTGATTACAGGGATGCCTCCCGCTACGCTCGCTTCATAACCTATTTGACCTTGGCTTGATTGTTCTGCCTGAAAGATTTCTTTGCCATGCTCTGCAAGCAGAGCCTTGTTTGCTGTAACAATTGATTTTCCGTTTTTAAGTGCGGTTAAGATAAAATCTTTAGCCGCTGTGCATCCGCCTATCAGCTCTATTACAATATCTACGTCAGGGTCTTCTACAATTTTTCTGCCGTCGGTTATGAAAGTGTTTGGGTCAATTTTCAGGTTATGTTTAAGGTCTGTATTCAAATCGGCTACCCATTTTAAATTGATTTTTTTGCCGATTCTTTCCTCAAGAATAGATTTATTTATTTGCAGCGTTTTAACCACACCGGTTCCTATTGTACCCAATCCGATTAAGCCGAGAGTTATTGTTTCTTTCATATATAGCTCCATATAAAATTTGGTCGGGGCGAGAGGATTTGAACCTCCGACCACTTGAACCCCATTCAAGTACGCTTCCAGACTGCGCTACGCCCCGATTTCATCTTATTTTTTAATTTCCATAAAAGATTTTTTAGCATATAATACTTTCAAAAACAAGTCAAATTATTCTCAAAGCATAAAATTTAAAGTAAATATGATGAAAGTAATATAATATAAAAAGGGTTATAGATAAATTACTAATATTAAATTTGAGATGTTTACGAT
>JAGGZS010000162.1 GCA_021161885.1 bacterium | reverse complement strand
ATTTATAAAAAATAAAAATGAAATTTTTTCATATATTAGTTATACTAACGAAAAAAGTCATATTAATAAATTAATATAATAACCTTGAGCAGATATGTTATCAAATTTAGTTAATAAGCTGCAATATCTTGTTGAAAAAAACGGAAATAAAAAATTTTTTATTGTTTTGATTTTTCTTCCCGCGATTGTTTTAAGGCTATACCATATGTTATCTTATTCTGCCTCATACGGATACGACGCCGTATGGCATTTGGCTTATATCCGTCATCTCGCGGCTGCTTGGTCTATCCCGTCGGCTTACGCTGATTTAGAATCGTATCAGCCTCCGTTATATTATTTTATAAGCGCTTTTTTTGTTTGGATAATCGGCGCGCAAAATCGTGGTATAGAAATTTTCCTTAAATTTTTAAATGTTTTTTACAGTTTCCTGATGCTTTGGTTTATTTATAAAACACTGTCATTGATTACCTTGAATTTTTTAAAAAATAATAAATTGGTTTTTTTGTGCGCAGCGGCATTGTCTTTTTATCTGCCTGCCCATCTTTATCTAAGTCCTATGGTAAGCAACGAGATGCTTTGCGCCTGTCTTGGAACAGCCGGATTATATATTTTTACTTACGCGATAATTAACAAAAAATTGTATTCAATAAAAACAGCTTGCTGGTTAGGTTTTGTTTTGGGTCTTGCGCTTTTAACAAAATATACAGCCATATTGTTTTTTATAACTTTTATCATCGTATCAGCAGTTATTTTTTTGCAAAATAAAATAATTCGTCAAAAGTTTTCTATATTTTTTGCTGTTGTCATATCTGTTGCTTTATTAATAAGCGGGTGGTGGTATGTAAGGAATATGGTTGTTTATGGAAATTTTTTAATAAAGGCTAATGATATGGAACATTTCAGTAATGTTTACCTTCAGCAGCCGCCGGGATACCACAGTGCTAAAGATTTTTTTATTTTTGATTTCAACGTTTTTTTACAACCTTTCTTGGCATTAGACGGGGATACTGAACAGTTCTGGAGCAAGTATAACAAGAATCATTTCCTGCTTTATTACAATCCGGTTTTTAGTTCAGTCTTAACAGGCACGTTCAGCACTCTTTGGGTTGAGAATCACGGAATGTTTTTGAAAACAGAAAGATTATGCCTTTTGTTGAGCAGGATTTTACTGGCAACCGGTTTTTTTATTTGTATTTTATCAATAGCAGGGTTTATAAAAATTTTTATCGGGATTTTTCAATCAGATAAATACACAGCGTTTCTGCCGGTTGTTGTGTTGTCTCTTATCAGTATAGCCGCTTATATCAGTTATAATATAAGATATCCGTATTTTTGCCATGTTAAGGCATTTTTGATGCTTCATCTTACATGCCCGTTTATCGTATCGTTTGCTTACGGGTTAAACCTTTTATTTGAAAAATACAGAATAATATTTGATTTTGTTGTTTTGTTATTATTTTTTATGATTATTTTAGTTATGGTTATATATGGATTTTTTTTGCGTTAACAGATAATGAACTTTTTTGGTTAATTGCCGAAAAGCAAAGTAACCTCTTGATTTTCTGCGGAAATATTGTATATTATCTAATCTTCAAATTTATCATATTGACAAGATTTTTCCGATAGACACGATAGGAAGTAAACAGATTGAATAAAGATAAAATACGGAATTTTTCTATAATAGCGCATATAGACCATGGTAAATCCACTTTGGCGGACAGAATGCTCTTATATACAAATACCGTAAGCGAGCGTGAGTTCAGGAATCAGATTCTTGATGATATGGATTTAGAACGTGAACGAGGTATAACTATTAAAGCCCGCGCGGTTCGGCTCGACTACGCAGATGAAGACGGCAACAAATATATTTTGAACCTAATCGATACACCCGGACATGTAGATTTTTCCTATGAGGTATCGCGCAGTTTAGCTGCTTGCGAAGGGGCGTTACTGCTTGTGGACGCGTCTCAGGGTGTTGAAGCGCAAACTGTTGCTAACGTGCATCTGGCGCTTGAACATAATCTTGAAATTATACCCATAATAAATAAAATTGATTTGCCTATGGTGCAGATATCCGACATAAAACGCCAGATAGAAGATATTATCGGTATACCCGGAGACGAAGCTATTTTAGTCAGCGCCAAAACCGGACAGGGCATAAACGAAGTGTTCGACGCTTTGGTTCATCTTATACCCCCTCCTGAAAATAAGTTTCAGGACAACAGGTTAAGGGCTCTTATCTTTGATTCGGTTTACGATAATTATAGAGGCGTTATAGTGTATATCCGCCTATTCAGCGGGATGATTCGTAAAAATATGACTATCCGTATGATGAAACGAAACACCGTTTTTGAAGTTCTTGAAGTAGGTGTATTCAAACCTAAAATGACAGTTGTCAATCAATTGTCCGACGGGGAAGTAGGTTATGTGATAGCCAATATTAAAGTGCCTTCAGATATCAGTATAGGAGATACAATAACAGACAATAAAATGTCGGCAAGCAAGGCGCTTGAAGGGTTTAAAGTTGTTCACCCGATGGTGTTTTGCGGAATGTATCCGGTCGATACTAATGATTACGAACCACTTAAAGACGCGTTAGAAAAACTTCAGCTTAATGATTCTTCTTTTTATTTTGAGGCGGAAACATCTATTGCCCTTGGATTCGGGTTTCGCTGCGGGTTTCTCGGATTGCTCCATATGGAAATAATACAGGAACGGCTTGAACGGGAATATGAAATAGATATGGTGGCTACGTCTCCGAGCGTGATTTATCATGTTTACCTTGCGAGCGGAGAAATGAAAGAGATTGACAACCCAGTGCATTTTCCTGACCCTTCCTCAATTAACTATATCGAGGAACCTTACATTGACCTAACCATAATTTGTCCTAATGAATATATCGGAAATATTATGCAGTTGACACGAGAACGACGCGGTGAATGTAAACATACCGATACAATGGATTCTAAACGGGTTATGCTTTCTTTTGAAATGCCTCTATCGGAAGTAATTATTGATTTTTACGATAAAGTAAAATCTATGACAAAAGGATATGGCTCAATGGATTATGAACTTATCGGATACAGGCGGTCCGATGTTGTTAAGGTAGATATGATGGTAAACAGCGAAGTGGTCGACGCGTTTTCTTTTATCGTACACAAAGATAAGGCTTACGCTAAAGGGCGTCTCGTAGCTGAAAGGTTGAGGAAAGTTATACCGCGCCAGCTTTTTCAGATAGCTATTCAGGCCTCCATAGGAAACAAAATAATTGCGCGCGAAACTATATCTGCCCTTAAAAAGAATGTAACCGCAAAATGTTACGGCGGGGATATTACCCGAAAAAGAAAGTTATGGGAAAAACAAAAAGAAGGCAAAAAACGAATGAAACAAATAGGTAAAGTGCAAATCCCGCAGAACGCTTTCTTAAAAGTTTTGAAAATGGATGATTAATCGGTTTAAATTATAAAATTATTTATTTTTACTATCTATAATTATAAGGTGAAAAATTTATGTTGAGAATTTTGAAATTACGCAAGTATAAAAAAAGAGCCAAAGAAAATCTTAAAGAAATAAAAAAAATATTAAGAAAAAAGAAATCGGTTATTGATCCTGAAAAAATTGAATTAATAAAAAATGAGGTTAATGATATTGAAAATTTCATAGGGCACTGTACTGACCCTGATGAATTGGAAACAAGGTTCGTCCATTTTGACAGTGTTGTATCGCCCATAATAAAACCGTTTAAAAAATCGGTTCTTCAGGAGTATGCCGAAGCGTTTATCGTAGCGATAATATTGGCTACCATAATAAGGACGTTTCTTGTGCAGGCATTTAAAATCCCGACCGGATCAATGCAGCCTACTTTGCATGGAGCCCATTATTACGGCACAGGCGACAGAATTCTTGTAAATAAATTCATATACGGGGCAAAAAGTCCCACAGGTATTATGTTCACCGATATTACCCTCCCATATTTTCAGTTGCCGAAGTTAAGGGAACCTAAACGGGGCGATGTGATTGTATTTACCACCCGCGGTATATCTTTACTTGATAAAGACGACCAGAAAAAAGATTTTATTAAGCGGCTTGTCGGACTGCCCGGAGACAAAATAGAAATTTCAGGACTGCCAATAGAAAAATTATACACCAAGTGTGAATATTGCGGCGAAGTGAGACTAATTGTTAATCCGGTTAGAATTTTTAAATCCGACGGCAAAGCGTATATATCCGGTGAATGTTCAAGGTGCAGGCATCATTTGGAGAATGGACCTATCGGTGATAAAGAAGGAGTTGTCTTAATTAACGGTAAAGTTCTTGATAAACCGGAAATTTTCAAGAAAATTATTTATTTCAATCAAGGTCCTTTTGGTGAACGATACAAATCGATTATGGTGCCTGAAAAATCTTATTTCGCGATGGGAGACAATAGTAATAACAGTAAAGACAGCAGGTTCTGGGGGTTTGTTCCCGAAAAGAATCTAAGGGGAAGCGCTTTTTTAAAATATTGGCCTTTAAACCGGTTCTCGATAATAAAGTGATTTTGTATTCTGTTGAATGAAGCGCATAACTATTATCATTTAAAAGGCTTTTGCATAACTACCTAATTCTTTTACATCTATAGATTCTATCGGTTTTTTAAAGATTTTTTTTTCTGTGTTTTCTACAACAATTCGCAATTTTTGCGTTTTTATTAAGGAGAAAACCACCGTGAAAATATAATTCAAATCAGCTGGATTTGTTCAAAATAGACTCTTTTCGAGGATTCAGACCTCATGAAACAATAAAAAAACAGAGGGTTTATGCGCTAAAGTTCATATTGAATCTCGTAAGGTTTTCCTTAAAAGCGGAGATTTTGTGTAGAATAAGAAATTGGGCGTTAAACAGGATGGAATATTAATGACATTCGCATACAAAATATCTAAATGGAATAGATACCGGAAGTGGCAGATATTTATGAAAGAATTCCGACTAAAAGAATCATTAAAAGTTCTTGATGTTGGATTTTCTGAGAATGAATATTGGGAAACTGATAATTATATAGAAAAACACTATCCATTTCCAGAAAATTTAATTGCTATTAGTATTGACACTCCTAATAAAATTAAGATACGATATCCTAAAGTTAAATTTATGAAATATGAGGGAACATTATTTCCTTTTGAGATAAAGAATTTGATATATGTTGGTCAAATGCCGTTATTGAACATGTCGGAAATTATAATGCTCAATTAATTTTTTTAAAAGAAATTATAAGAGTATCAAAAAATGCTTTTATAACAACTCCAAACAGATATTTCCCCATTGAAGTTCATACTAGAACACCATTGCTCCATTATCTCCCTAAAATAATATTTGATCGTTATTTGACAATTATTGGCAAGCAATGGGCAACTGGAAGTTATATGAACTTACTTTCCGAAACGATGATAAGAAAACTATTAAATGACGCCGGAGTTAAAAATTTTAAGATTTACAAAAACCGGCTACTATGCTTCACTTTAGATTTTGTAATCATAATTCGTCAGTAAATATTTTGCCTAACAATTAGGCTACTCATATTATCCGATGCGTATCGTAATATTGACTATACGTTATATAATACTCCCAGAAATTAGGAGCAGTGTATAATGTGGGACTGTTGCGAAATAAAGAGATATAAAAAAAAGTGTTAAATTTGATATAATGTGGATTCATAGAAAGGATAAAAAATGATACTCGAAAGGAATCCGCAAATGACAATAATGAATTATGATTTGGACAAAATCGTGAAAGACACCCATCCGTTAAAAAGAATAGAAAAAACGGTTTCATTAAGAAAAATATCGCTTGGTTTTAAAGAATTAAAAAAAATACCGGTCGAAATGGTTATGGAGTCGAAGTCGGCATAAAATGTCTATTTTTGCATTCTGCAATTGTACTACGATTTATCAGACTGCGAGCTTGAAGCCTGCCTACGCTATAATCTGACGCTGAGATGGTTTTGCGGATTTGTCGTTGAGGATGAGACTCCTGACCACACCTGTTTTTGCCGGATACGCAAAATTCTTAGTACTGGTCGAATTGGTTTAATATTCAGGAAAATAAACCGCCGACGGATTGGTCTGTCAACTTGCGGTAATTTCCTGTCAAAATCCGATCTAATACAAAAAAATAGTTCTTAAAAACTTGTTTTTTCTAAATAAAACCTGTTTTTAGAAATTTTTAACTTGGTAATTCCCTGTCAGCTTGCTACAGGGTAATAAGATTATCAAGATTTATCAGAAAATTCGGTTCCGAAGGAAAAATTCCGTAATACCCCATAGCTTGCTGTGGGGATAGGAATTTTAGGATTTTCAATTTATTTTTTTGCTGTTTTACATCACCCTCGTTATCGAAATTTGACAGCAGTCAATATGTATGCTACAATATATATATATGTATGTAAAATTTTATCAATATAAAGGGGGGAATATTTATGATAGCGTTTTTGTTTGAAAGAGGTTTCACAAAATTCCGATTGAAACGATGTGGATTTTTTATTGTTTTTTCTTTGATGTTTTGCCTGCCATCACTCTCGTATGCCATTGATCTTGCGGTAAACGGGACCACTACTACGATTGATTCAGTGCGGTCACAGGTGCAAGGGTTTCACTCTTCAGGCGCTATGTCCATAGATGTTGCCAATGGCGCCTTATTTACGGCTGGAGCTAAAATATTTATCATTACCATGCAAGGTACAGGCATTGGTCAGTATGAATTCAATACGATCTCAAGCATTTCTACCAATACCCTAAATATCCAGACAGCCCTCTCAAATACATATGACGCCAATGCTCAGGTAATTGAAATCATAGAATATGACAATGTGACTGTTAGCAATAGTGGAATTTTGACTTGTTCCGATTGGGATGGCGCTACCGGCGGTGTGCTGGTAATAAAAGCGACAGGTCTTTCGGTGGATTCTACCAGTTTTATCGATACCTCAGCTAAAGGATTTCTTTCCGCCACGGGTCCGGGTGTGGGTGCTATTACTAGTAGCAGTTATGGCGGGGGTGGCGGAGCGTTCGGCGGCGAAGGCGGCGATGGATATAGTGGTAGAGCTGGTGGAACCGGTTATGGTTTAATGCAAATTCCTACGTATATGGGGTCTGCCGGTGGACGGAATTCAAGCTATTCTAAAGAAGGCGGAAAAGGCGGCGGGATTGTATTTCTCGATATATCCGGTACTGCAACGATCAATGGTGTCATTCGTAGTAATGGACAGAATTCGCCGGATAACTATGCTTATAATGGTGGTGCTGGTTCAGGTGGATCAATATGTATATCCGCTTTAACAATTGCCGGAACCAACGCTGTTTCATATTTTGAGGTAAGTGGTGGATCAAATAATGGCTCTAGTAATCGCGGAGGAGGAGGAGGAGGAGGAAGAATTGCCGTGCATTGCCCTGCCGGAACATTTACCTACGCAGGTTCGTTTAAGGCTTTTGGCGGAAGCGGTTACAACGGGTTTTATGGTGGCGCTGGTACTATTTATACAAAAGAAGGAACCGATGAAAATGTTAATATCGTAAACCTCGATTATAACTGTGATTATACCAAGATATCACAAGACGGCACTGACATTTGTGTCAATGTTATGTATGTTGAATGGGCAAAATTGGATTATGTTGATTTTGAGGGGTGTGTTATCCTTGATGTGCGCAACAGCGACCTGTCTCTTAACCCATCTGCCGGAGCAGAATTCGATTCAATTGCATTCAGTGTGGATTTGGCGGGTTCACGAACTCTTTCTTTACAACAAAATGTAACGGTGAATACCGTTACCGTAGTAGGGCTTGACGGTTCTAATCATGCGAACCTTACTCTTTCCAGCGGAATAAATATTACGAATAAAATAAATCTGAATGGATACACAACATTACATAACTCAACCGATATGGCTGCTCCTACAATAATTTATTTGTCTAATATAGATAATGATATCACAAATAACAGTAATTATCATTTGCGGTTCGCCACATTGGAATTGGAAAACGATTCTAATTGTACCAATAATGGAACAATTGAGGTACTTGGCGATACAATTAGCGTCAAAAATGGCAGTATCATACAAGGAACCGGGTCGTTTTACGATAATGATAATAATTTAACCGTATATTCAGGCGGGTCTTATGTTTCAGAAACAGCCGATCCGGCGTATTTCGATACTATAGAGTTTAAGACAGGCGCTAACATAGAGCATTTAGATAATTCAACGACCGAGGCATACCGGCTGTATTTTATTTGTTCCGGTAATTTTACTATCGAAAGTGGTGTTGTGATAGACTTGACCGCTTTAGGATACCGTTATCAATCAGGTCCGGGCGCGGGTACCGAAGCGTACAGTTACAGCGGATGTAGCTATAGACATTATTATTATGAGCACAGATACCGTGGCGGGGGCGGCGCAGCATACGGTGGTGACGGTTCTAACGCATATATACTGAGCGGCAATAAGGGAAAAGGCGGTACTCATTACGGTTTGATTTCTGACCCGATGAATATCGGTTCGGGTGGCGGCAATGGAATATATTCCTATAAATCATACGGATATCATGTTTGCTGGAGCCGTAGAGGTACATATTACGGCGGTGACGGCGGCGGCGCCTTTATTGCTAATGTCGCAGGAACCTTTACCTTGAACGGCAGTATCATCGTTAATGGTGAGAACGGCAATTCGGGTAACGGTAACGCCTCAGGTGGAGGTGGTGCCGGTGGATCGATCAACATTGTCGCCAATACATTTGTAGGAACCAATCCGAGTTCTGTTCTTGAAGCGAACGGTGGAAGCAGATATTCTAACCAATACGGAGGTGCTGGCTCAGGTGGACGTATCGCAATCAAGACGACAACATCGTATTCGTTTGACGGCTCGATTTCCGCATACGCTGGTAACGGGTATAACAATATTAACGGCGGTGCCGGTACTATATATATTAAAGACGCTAATACCTGTGCAATGTATATAAAAAACGATTCGACCAATTCACGCGCGAAAACCTATATCGACGAAGACAACATTTTTACAAACGGCGATCTTCTCCAGATTGAATCTGCCGACGTTGAAATCAGCTATCCGTTTACCTGTCACACCGTTGAAGTCATCGATTCTGACACGACTGTCTCGACAGCCTCGGACGTTACCATAGACACACTGACAGTGCAGGCGACAGCAAACGCGAATACAACCTTCAATCTCAACGCGGTTACCGGAGCGGTTTCAGTCGATTCTGCAAGTCTTACCGGCAATACCGCGTCGTACAAGGCCCGTTTGTACTTACCGGAACTATCCGTTGCTGGCGACGTAACACTCAATGGCTATACCACACTATACAATTATGGGGAAATCAACTCAATCACAATGTTCAATATTGATAATGATATATATAACTATTTGACCGGAACAATAGGGTTCCCCACATTAACTATTACGAATGGAGGACTATTTTATAATGCGGGTTCCTTTTCCATTGGCGATAGCGATCTTACTATAGAAAACGGCGCAACGTTTCAGTCGCAAACTCCTGACACTATGGCGTTTAACAATGTATACGTCTATAACGGAGGTGTGATTACCCAAGAGGCATCTACCGCTTCCGAGCAATACAAAATCAATATGGTCTGCAGCGGTGATTTTACTCTTGAGCAGGGTGCGACAATTAATGCCAATTACAAAGGGTACCCGAACACTTATGGACCGGGTAAAGGTATGTCTACCGCAACTTCCAGTTATGGCGCTACCGGTGGATCGTATGGTGGTAACGGGGGCGACGGCTATCACGTTTACGCGGATTGCGACGGATACGGTTCGATCATTGATCCGGTGGATTTGGGCTCAGGTGGCGGAGATAATACCTATGGGGCACATTCACGAGGCGGTTACGGCGGTGGAGCGCTTATCCTTGACGTGGCTGGTACGGCTGTTATTAATGGTAATATATATGTCAATGGAGAAAACGCGTATAACGGCGGATCGTCCCGTAATGGCGGCGGCGGGTCAGGCGGTACTATCAATATTGCTGCCGATACACTTACATTGGGGGCAACCTCAGTGCTTCAGGCAAATGGCGGCGGCAGGTCCACCACATCCTACAAGGGTGGCGGTGGCGGTGGCGGACGTATTGCATTGAAATCAAATAATACGATTATTTCATTAGGAACAATACAATATTATGGCGGTAATGGTTACGGCTATAGCACCAATAACGTTAATGGCGGTGCCGGTACATTCTACATTAAAGAGGGAAGTATAGAAAAACTCTATATTGAAGGAACAACTAAAAACCGTGACGCTACGATTATAGATGATACACTCGAACCAATGAATCTTGCGTTATTATCCCTGACTTTTGCTAATGTTGAACTAACGGCATTAACAGATTGTGATGAATTACAGACGCTGAATTCCGATCTGATACTGAACCCTGCAAATGCGTTAACGATCGATACGGTTGGCATATCGCTTAATTCCAGTTCATTAAACCACAGAAGATGCATGTTCGGCGCACAGGTTAATTTAGGAGACGTAACAGTACAGGGATATAATTCATCACACCATGCGGAACTCGAACTTCTTGATGGAGCCAATATTACATCCAGTCTTCAAACGAACGGCTATACCACTGTTTACAACTATACGGATATAAATCTGCCGGCAACATATACCATGTCAAATACGGATAACGATATCTATAATTATATGACAGGAAGCATAACATTACCCACATTTACCGTTTCTACCAACTCCTATGTTCAGGATTTCGGTACAATATCGCCTGTTGATACAAATTTGACGATTGATAGCGGCGGAATATATGACATTGCGAAATCATCTTCTTTGACCTTCACGGATGTTAGCATTAGTGGAAGGTTGACTCATACACAAGATACAACTAATGGTTATAAAGTGGATATTATCTGTACCAACAATTTTACTATTAATTCAGGTGGTACGATTGATGTGTCGGAACGAGGGTATCTTTCCGAACAGGGTCCTGGCGCGGGAGAAAGCCAAAATATTGCAAATTCCAGTTATGGCGGTTGCGGCGCATCCTATGCAGGTTGGGGAAGTAATGCTTATAATAATCTTGACAATACCACCAATTACCCCTACGGCTCCATAAAAAATCCTACCGATTACGGTTCCGGTGGCGGACGCAACTCCCACTATAATTATTTGGGTGGTTCCGGCGGTGGTATCGTTAATCTAAATGTAGCCGGTACATTAACTATCAATGGGACGATAAAAAGTAACGGGCAGAAAGGTCAGGCGTATGGCGGCGGCGGGGCGGGTGGAAGCGTTAGACTGGTAACCGATATCCTGACTGGTACTGGATCGATTGAAACAAACGGAGGTGCGCGCTATTCAGCCTCTACCAGTTATCGCAGCGGGGGCGGGTCGGGCGGTCGGATTGCGGTGTATACTACCAGCAGTAACGCGATTGCAGAGACGCAATATACCTCATCCGGTGGGGAAGGATATTATATCTATGGTGCCGCGGGAACCATTTATATAAATAATAATACTATTGAGAGTTTGTATGTGAGGAATTCTCTGGTAAACAATAGAGAATTGACTGTTATCGAGAATACGCCGGAAGTACCGGCAGATACATTGAATTTTAAAATTCAGAATGCGAATGTGACTATCAATAAACTTGCATCTGCCGCAACACTTTATGTGTACAATTCTAATGTGATGGTCGACCCTGCTCTTCCATCATCGATCGGCACTCTTTTTGTAAAAGGAAACAATTCATCACAACGTGGTATCGTTGAATTGAAAGACGGCATAACAATCAGCACGGCTCTTACATTAGATGGATATACCACGTTAAATAATTATACCACGATTGATTTAATCCCTAATGATATAACTTTAAATAATACCGATAATATCATTAATAATTTTTCCACCGGATATATTCTTTTTGCGAGTCTGAATCTTACTGGTACGACGTTGGTGAACGACGGGACGGTTGAGATTCTTGACAAAACTATAACCATTGGCAGCGGGAGTACATTTTATAATGAAAGCCAACTGCCAGCTGCGGATTACGATTTGATTGTCAATTCCGGCGGGACATATTACAGCGAAACATCATCTGCTATTGAGTTTCGCAATGTAACCGTCAATAATGGCGGTACAATGACACACAAGGAAAATACTGATACGGCAAGTTATACGCTTAATATTGCCTGTTCAGGCGATTTTACGCTCAATACTGGCGGCATCATTGATGTGAAAGGAAAAGGGTATACCTATGATGAGGGACCCGGCAAAGGGACTCGACCTACCAGCAGCAGTTATGGCGGGGGCGGCGGAGCTTATGGCGGTGATGGAAGCGATGCCTATAACAACGGTGCAACCGCAGGCAAGGGCGGCGATGCGTTCGGCTCATTTATTAATCCTGTCGACCTTGGATCAGGTGGCGGAAGTACCTATAACGCTTCCTATGGACACGGCGGCGCAGGCGGTGGAGCCGTATTGTTAGATATCGCCGGAACGCTGACTATTGACGGAACGATCAGGGCTGACGGTGCAGATACCCCGTCCGGTTCAAACAGTCGATGCGGAGGCGGTGGATCGGGTGGAGCTATTAACCTGCATGCAACGATTATCACCGGGATAAACGCGTCTGCTATGATTCAATCAAAGGGTGGAAAACGCTACTCCACCTATTACGGCGGAGGTGGCTCTGGTGGACGTATTTCGCTGGTTTGTACCACATATTCCTATGCAGGTCAATTTAATGCCTCAGGTGGACAGGGGTATTACAAATATGCCGGTACTGGTACGGTGTATATTGAGGACAATACCGTTAAACGCATTAAGGTTATCGGCAGTCAGCCCATCTCATCTTCAATCACTGAATTTGAGGAAACACCACTGGATAACGATACAGTTCCGCTTATTATTGAATCATATGAAATAAAATCATCGAATGTAGTTATTAATAGACTGCAAACCTGTACGACGATGGATATAACCGATGCGGATGTTCTTATTGATACGCCAGCTATATGTACTGTAACCACCATGAACATTGCGGTTAATAATAGTACATACCGTAATCGAAGAGTAACGCTTCAAGCCACTGCAACAGTAAATACATTGACAGTGGCTGGATACAGTTCAACACGTAAAGCAGAACTGGAATTTATTGACGGTGTACAGATCAGTAACCATCTTGAAACTAATGGGTACACCACTCTCTATAATTATACGACTATTAATTTACCGACCGCACCGAATGATTTTTCCATGAGCGGTACGGACAATGATATTTATAACTACACGACCGGCACTATCACGTTACCTACGTTCACTGTATCGCAGAATTCGTATGTGCAGGATTTCGGCACGATTACACCGATAGATAACAATTTGACTATAGATAGCGGCGGTGAATATGAAATCGCTAAAAATGCGACACTTACCTTTAACGATGTTGTGGTGAACGGTACACTCAGGCATACGCAGGATACCACATTCGGTTACAAAATAAAATTTATTGTCACTAATGATCTTACTGTTGGTTCTACCGGATTGATTGATGCCACTGGTAGGGGATACGGTTCCGAACAGGGACCTGGCGCTGGGGCAAGTCAATCAGTCTCAAGTAGTGCGTATGGCGGTGGCGGTGGAGCGTATGGCGGCTGGGGAAGTAGGTCGTATAATAATCTGGCGAATACGAATGCTCCGTATGGATCGCTGACCAATCCGGTCGATTATGGTTCAGGCGGCGGGCGCAATACTTATTATTCCTATCTCGGTGGATCCGGCGGTGGTATTATTGATATTGATGTGAGCGGTACGTTAACACTTGACGGAACCATCCGATCTAATGGCGCTAATGGTCAATACTATGGCGGTGGTGGCTCGGGTGGCAGTATTAAAATCGTAACAGATTCGTTTGCCGGTGCGTCCACAGGGTTGATTGCCGCTAATGGCGGCAGCAAGTATAATACCAGTACAAGTTGCCGTAGCGGCGGCGGCAGTGGTGGACGAATTGCCCTCTTTTGTACAACAAAAACCTATGCCGGACAATTTGAGGCGTCTGGCGGTGAGGGATATAGTTATTCAACTAACCGCTATGGCGGTGCTGGAACTGTGTATATAGATGTCAGCGGTTTGAAGACTATTCAGGTCAAAAATACTGCAGGCTATTACAGGGCTGGAACCATAATAGATAACGACGCCTCTGTCCCTGCAGATATTGACGAATACATCATTGAGCATGCCGACTTGATTATCAAGAAACTTACCAGCTGTGGATCAATGGATATTAATGCTTCAACTGTAACATTTGATGGTGTAACAAACGCAAGTATTACCGATCTGACAATGAGCGGTTCGAATACTACCTATAACGAGGCTGTTCTTACTTTACCCGATACTTTGTCCGTGACCAATCAATTGATAATGAACGGATATTGCCAACTTAACAATTACGCTCAGATAAACTCATTGCAACTGAATAACAATTATAATGATGTGCATAATTATGCCACTGGTGTTGCCGCAACCCCGACGTTAGACCTGCACCAGCACTCGAATTTCGAGAACTACGGCAGTTTTACCATTCAAGATAATAATCTTGTTATCGGGAGTGGGAGTACCTATACGGTAACGAATAAAACACAACTTACGTTTAATAATGTTACCATCCAGAATGGCGGTAATATGACACATTTGACGAACACGGATCAGGAATTGTATAAAATTAAGATTCACTGTACCGGCAATTTTGATATCCAATCAGGCGGTAAAGTGGATATAACCGGTAAAGGGTATTCCGCAAGCGAAGGACCCGGAGCGGGCGATGATACCGCTACGTCAAGTTATGGCGGTGGCGGTGGATCGTACGGCGGATACGGGTCGCAGGGGTATTCAAATATTCCGGCAGGTTCAACTTATGGATCCATAATCAATCCGGTTGATCTTGGATCAGCGGGTGGAAACAATACTTATTATAATCACTTGGGCGGCAATGGCGGAGGAGCGGTCATTCTTCTTGTGGATGGGATATTTACGCTGAACGGTAATATCTATGCCAATGGCGGTAATCCTGCGCCGATAACTACCTATGAGGGCGGCGGCGGATCGGGCGGGGCGATCAATATTACTGCCGCGACAATTGAGGGTACAGGATATCTTTACGCTAAAGGCGCTTACAATGGAAGTACATCCTACCGGGGCGGCGGTGGAGGCGGCGGTCGTATTGCAATCATATGTACTACAAATAATCATCTTTATCCTGATCGGTTTCAAGCATATGGAAATTACGGACGAAGTTCTGGTACGTATTATAGAGGCGGTGCCGGAACAATTTATATTAAAGCCGGTTCTGATGAACAAGTACGCATTGTAAATGATTCGAACTATTATCAGGCGCCTACTCCTATCAATGAAGCCTTGAATATAGATACATTGTGGCTCAATAAAGCGATAGTTACTCTTAATAATGAAGGAATGATTTTGGACACAGTCTCAGTCCAAAATTCCAAATTGACCATTGATACAGTCAGCAATACCTCAATTAATGATTTGAATATAACCCAGAATACCACCCTGTACCACAGTTACCATACAACATTAGGCGAAAATGTTACGGTGCAGGATGCTACAACGTATAGTCCTAGCACTTCATATTACGTATATCTTACTCTTGAAGACAGTGCGCAGATTATGAATAACCTTAACTTGGGTGGACGATCGTACGTGTACAATTATGGTTCTATTGCCGGTGTGACAAGGACAACCGGTTCAACATATAATAAATTATATAATTATGATACCGCTACGATCACGCTTGCGAACCTTAATCTGAATTCATATGATTATTTTCTCTATGATGGAACGGTAACGGTTGTGGATTCTTCATTAATGGATTTGCAATCGTACAGTATGTTGGAATTTGGAAAAGTAGAACAATTAAACGTGGATTCTGTCAGAATAAGAAATTATGCCGTCATTACCCATACCGCTAATGATGATGCTATAGAAGCCATTGTTGATATTAATTGTACCGGAGATTTCCAGATAGATCAGCATGCTAAAATTGATGTTTCGGGCAAAGGGTATGCGGCAGGCCAAGGACCGGGTAGCGGAGGCGATTCGGATGTAACAGCAAATAACCGGTATGGAGGCGGCGGTGGAGGAGCCTATGGCGGTAATGGCGGTCATGCGTATAACTTTGCTGGATATGGCGGCATTCGGGGTATTGCCTACGATAATGATTCAGTGAAAAATCCGCTTAATTTAGGATCGGGTGGCGGAATCGGATACTATTATAGTACACCAAAATATGGCGGTGCAGGTGGCGGTCTTATCCGGTTGAATATCGGCGGCGCGTTAAAGATGGACAGGTATGCGTATATATTGGCGGATGGCGCTAATGCTCCCAGCGGTTCATCTTATTCATGTGGCGGCGGCGGATCGGGTGGAGCGATTAATATCACCACAGCCAGTCTTGATTTTATCGGTTCATCCGCTTACGCGTATATTGAGGCTGATGGTGGTAACCGTTATTCAAGTTATCGCGGTGGCGGCGGCGGGGGCGGTAGAATACATATCGGCTATCAGTCATTTGCTCAACCATCTAATTTTAGTATGCATGCAACCAAAGGATCCGGGTATTATAATGATGCGACAAACGGTGCCGCCGATGGTACGGTTGATGTTGCGGCTGACCCTGACGGGGTAATTCCTGTTGTCGCGGATCCCCCGACGCTTCACGCAAATAGTAATGAAGTATCAAATATTACCTGTGGACCGGTTCAGGATTTTGTCGGGCAGACCGTCGGAGACGGCACGGAAATAACTGTTTCCGCTACGTATGGCACTATTCAGAACGCAACCGATGTAAATACATCCGAGCCGGGTATCCAATTACAAACAATAGGCGGGTATGTCTATTTTAATCTGAAGGCTACTGTTGGGACGAATGCGGGCACAATCGTTGTTACCGCTCAATCGGTAGTCGGTTCCGCTTCCGGACAGACAAATATTGCAGTGATTATAGGCAATCCGACAGGGACGATTACCCTGACTGCTGATCCTGAACAAATCGTTGCCGACGGCGTTGAAACGACCACAATAAGCAGTGATCCGATAACCGACGCATTCGGTAACCTTATTACTGCCGGCAGCCTTGTGACCGTCAGTACAGATAGTGGAACGATTACCACCGCTGACGCTAATGGGTCGATTGTGGGAAAACAGGTTTTTGTTCAAGCAGACGGTACAATCACTTTTGAATTTCTCAGCAGCACATATTCCGGCGATGCCTTTGTTCAGGCAGATTCATATACCGGTGACGCTCACGGCGAGGTTACTGTAACCATGGTACCCGGGGCATTGGATAAGTTAATTGTGTTACTGCCCGGTGAATCGTACAGTAAACCTGCCGGATCGGGAAAAACAGGAAGCCCACAGGACCAGACAGCAGGATCAAGCTATTTAGTTAGTGTGATTGCTGCGGACGCGCAGAATAATATAGTCATATCCAATACAGATACGATAGAGCTTGTTTCAAATCAGGAATTTTCGGGCGTTGCCCCATCACAGCAGGCATTTAACGGCTCTACCGGTCAGATGGACTTCACGGTTACGCAATACATTGCCGATACTGGTGTTAGTCTTACCATTAATAATATATCTGATGCGACGTTTAATACGACAAGCAGTGCATATATTGTGAAAAATGCAACCCCGACAAAATTACAGATACTGTTGCCGGGTGAGACTTCATATCCAGGGTCAGCGACTGGTAAAGCCGGGGCGGTGGAACATCAACGGGCAGGTCAACCATTTAATGTATACGTTAATATGGTTGACAATTATTTCAACATAGCACAGGGACGCTCTGATGAGGTTACCCTCACGTCCAGTAATCCGAATGCTGTGTTGCCGTCGGTAAACCTGATAAACGGTACTGATTATGTAACGGTGACGGAAACGGAATTGAGCACGGGGCTGGACAGGCAATTGTCAGCGTCAGTGACGGATCCTCTAATCGCCGATGCACAGAGTATATTGTTTGGCGTATTTAACTCAATACCATCGATTGTATCGGTTACGCCGACAGAATCACGGCCGGGTATCAGCAAGGTATTGACCATTTCAGGAACAGAATTCTCCAACGGCGCAACGGTGGAAGTCGGAAGCGGTATTGATGTGACAAATGTTTTTTTCCAGAGCAGCACTGAGTTGCTTGCAACTATTTATGTTCAGCCCGCAGCATCTGTCGGGTACCGTGATGTGCGGGTAATTAATCCTGATTTAGCAGATGATATAGGGCACGATATGTTTGAAGTACGCGATAATGAATCGCCCACAATATCCAACTTGACCGTTCCCACCGGTGCGACAGTAGGCGATCTTATTACTATTACGTTTGATGTGGATGAATTGCTTACGGCAAACCCGGTTGTAACGGTTGATGGTAATAGTGCTGGCAGTCCGGTCAGTATTGATAATGGCGGGTTGAGCTATACCTATGAATATTCGGTTAACGGCTCGGAGAATACCGGCTATATCAATGTCATCGTAACCGTAGAGGATTTTGTCGGCAATATCGGCCAGGAATTGGCGAATATCATTTTTGACTTTAACGATCCATCGCTTACCAATAAGGTAATTGATCCCACAACCATTTCTCCGGATGGCGATTTTCTCAATGATTCATCTATAATCGCGTTTAAGGTTGTTGATGAAAGCAATTCGTTTGATGTGGTTGTCAGCATTCAGAGCGGTCTTACGCCGGTTCGAGAACTGTGGAACGGGGCGTTGAGCGGGAAATATTTTAATAGGGTATGGGATGGCAAGGATGATATGGGCAGTTCAGTCAGTGACGGTATTTATCTGGTCAAAGTGCGGGTTACTGATCCGGCAAACAATTTTGTCGAGGAAAATATTGGATCTATTACTGTCGATTATACCGCTGATCAGCAGCCGTATATCATTTTTACGGAAGAAGTGCAGTTTGCTACGGTTGGAAACGAAATCATCACGTTACCCATATCACTCACCAACAATGATACAGGCTTGGCGCATACGTTATCCGTGTTGGATGTGATCAATAACGATAATTCCGTAGATGTCCATTTTCTGGATAATCCCGTGGATGTTACTATTGATCCGACCCTTTCAAGCAATGTTTCCCTGTATGTGGATTCGACTAATCCTGATTTTAACAGGGTAGACGTGCAGTTGCGGTTGGTTAATGAGCTTGACACTCAGGTTGATTATTCCAATTTACGCATCTATATGAACCCGGTTCCAAAACCCGATCTGGTTATTACGGCGCAGGATGTTGTCTTCGACCCGGTCAATCCGGGCGCTGGCAATAATGTAACCA
Organism: bacterium; assembly: GCA_021161885.1. Taxonomy (GTDB): domain Bacteria; phylum Auribacterota; class Auribacteria; order Auribacterales; family Auribacteraceae; genus JAGGZS01. Next base: position 10,758 of record JAGGZS010000162.1, on the reverse strand, counting down.
TTTCGGTAACGGTTAAAAATGTCGGCAACGAAACTGCAACAAATATACCGGTAGACTTTACCAGTTTCGGTACTCCTATCGGTTCGGGCACAATAGTTATCGCATCCCTTAATGGTGGTGAGGAAACCACAATAGATAATATCGTCAATTTTGCGTCAACAGGAATGAAACTGATTAGTATAGAAGTTGATCCCAGTGATGCTATTGACGAATTAGATGAGTTTAATAACGAAATGAATAAGATACTTCATGTAGGTACTGTTCCGTTGGTATCCGGTGGTATTCGAGTGCTCGCGGATGTTCCATCCCAATCATTGGTCAATAGCATTGTAACGATTACGGGAAGAGCTGATTACGCATTACTGATCAACGATGTGCCGAATTATGATTATGCGGTCAAAGGCGCCACCATTTATCTGCATGTAAAGAATACCGATGGCGATGTTTTATTAACTCAAACAGGTTGGTTTACCACAGTAACGGGTGATTTTGAGTTTTCGTTCCAATTACCGTCATCCTTTGCGGCAGGCGATTACGCACTGCTCAAAATAATGGTTACGGATTATACCTTTGTCGGCACAACACAGGTTGCAACCTATGTCTATGAACTGGGTACCGCAACCGGCAGCGTTATTGATTCACCGGATATAGATAATGACGGCATTCTTAATATAGATGACCCTGATATAGATGGCGATGCTATACCTAACGAGAATGACCCTGATATAGACGGCGACGGTATACCTAATGACGACGATATAGCCGTTTACGGACCGATTGCCGGTGATCCTGATATAGACGGCGACGGGATACCAAACTATTACGATGATGACATTGACGGAGATGGAATCAGTAATGGCAGCGACGGTTCGCCATACGGCGGTAGCGGATATGGCGGGTATGGCAGCGGATATGGCGGTGGATATGGCGGCGGCGGAGGTAGCGGATATGGCGGTGGATATGGCGGCGGCGGATTCAGTGGATTCTCCGGAAGCAGCGGTAGCGGGTTTGGAGGCGCTGTCGGTGGACTCAGTATTCCATCTGGCGGGAAAATTGTTACCGGTACAGGAGAGAGTAGCGGTGGTTATACAGGAAATCCTATTGTGTTAAATCCTAGTTTATATGATGCCTATGTGCATTCACGTGATATCTCATTCAGTAACGAAAACCCGCAGTTAGGGGAAGAAATTACTATCGGAGCGATAATATGGGCTGAAGGATACGGATATAAAGATCAAATTCCAGTATCATTTTATGAAATATATCCCACATACAGTGAAACTCGCATTGGGTTGTGCCATTATATCAGCCGGTTATATGCTGGGAATAATAAGTCGCTACATACATCATGGATAAATTTTGCCGAGGGAGTCTATATTATCGAGGTTCATCTTGATGAAGCTTATACTGATGCGAATAATTCAAATAATGAGGCTTCACGGGCAATTATTGTGGGAGATTTAAATCAATTACTTGATGTTGTCATCAATCTTCCAGTCGATGGTATGACGTACCACTGTATCCGTGATACAATTAGCATTAAATTCGAGGTATGGCAGGGATTCAATATGTTGGCTCCGGCGGACATTGATACATTAGTATTGAAATTTTCCGATTCCTTATCGTTGGTTTCGGATATTGTTGTGGTCAAGAACGGTGTATTGGAGACCGGTCAGTTTAATTCGTCAAATTATGTCTATACCGTAACGCTTCAGGCACCTGTGCCTTCCACAGAAGCGGTGGGCAATGTGTATCCTGGTACCATTGTAGCTATTGCTCAGGTTATTGACAATGATAGCGTTATGAATGGTTCTGCTGACGTTGCAGTCAACCTTACCGCCGGCAAAGCTCCGCCGGCAAGTTTAGATATATTTGCCACAAGCTATGCCGTTCAATTGACATGGCCGGAAGAACAGGGAGTGAATATCTATAACGTATATCGCGACGATTTCGACATAGCAACCGTTCATGAAACACAAATGCAGGGTACATTTACTTTTATTGATTATGACGTCATTATGGAGCAGAACTATGATTTCTTCTGTACATCTGTTGATTCTGTAACACATAAAGAGGGTATTATATCGTCCCCGATAATAAATAAAACTGTTCCAAAAAGGAGGAGACGATAATGACTATATTACAAAGCAAATCTAACCTGTTTCAAAGGAGTAGAACCATAATGGTTACGCGAATTCAAACAAATGCCTGTGCGAGAATAATTTTCCTCTTTCTCGCTATCATGCTGGCGAGCGTACCCCTATACGCCTCAGCGGTAATGGAAGCAACATTCGGTTCAAAAGGTGAATCTGGAATCTGGTTTGACCCAAGTTATGATGTCATGTCTCCTTTAGCTCAAACATCTACACCGGGTATCAATTTCGCAGGAGCCGGAGGAGTAAACGGGGCCCTTGCTCAAGTTCATGAATTTGATGCCGCAATATCGACCGACGGTACTGGCGGGGCAGGATATTTTGTGACGGAGAGTGGGTTTTCCTCAGCAGTTGATGTTACGGTAACGCCTACATATACCGATACGTCCGCGGCGCAAACAGGACGTACGTATATCATTCAACATTATAGCATTTCAAACCTTACTGCCTCAACGGTCAATAATATCTGGATGATGAGTTATATCAACGCAGACCTGTTTCGAGCCAATAGTGATGTACCGGCACAGAGAGTCGGGTTGCTCAATGACGAAAAAGTGACTGTTTCTATGTTAAACGGCGGAATGGCATACAATCTCATATTCCGGCAATATCAGACGGATAATACGGAGATATTTTATCAGGGGGCAATGTACAAAGACGGTTTGTTATCCGCTCCAGACAGGTATATGGTACGGGGACCTGGTACACCCAGCGGTGGCGGTGATGCCGTCTATGATGAAATCTATTATAACGGAATAGCAAATTTTGATGATGCGCAAATATTTTATATAGCAGGGACATCGATAGAATATACTACTGAAGCGGAATACGCTTCATCGATCGGCTTTGATATTGGTTCTCTTTCGCCAGGTGAAACAGCAGAAATAGCTGTTGCGGTTTCAACGGAAGAAGGAATATTCGCGGAAGAATATTTCTATGAACAGTATCCGTTAATACTCATACCGGAACCGAGCACGCTGCTCTTGATTAGCCTGAGTTTTCTATGTTTGTTTTACAAGAAAAGACACACAGTTTGATCTGTTTCGAACAGCAGCCGACTTATTTTGTAAAATAAATAAGCGGGGAACCGATAAAAGCTATATAATTGTCGCAATTTTTTAAGGTGGATAGACTGATGCTTTCGAAATATGTGTGTGGAATTCTTGTTCTGCTGGTTTTTTTTGTTTTCTTCCATACTGATGTGTTTGCTATAGACCCCGGCGGAATAAATGGTCAAATAACAGTAAAATTTTTCAAGGAAAAGGCAATTGGATTTACCGTGGAAGCTGTGGATAATAACGAAACTGTTATCACGTCCGCATTGACAGATGTTGATGGAGCTTATGAGCTTTCAGGTATAACGATCAGCCAGGTTTTTGTCCGTGTCCCCGAACAATTCGGCTATGAAAAAAGGTTTTATGATGGTTGTGCTCTTATAAGCAATGCCACGCCAGTTACCCTTATTCCCAACGGTATTGTCCATGGAATAGATGTTGAAGTAGATGAACTTTTGATTCAACCCGATAACGATTCGGACGGAATTCGTGATGCGGAAGAAGTTGTTTTCGGAGCTGATGGGTATCGTACAAATCCTGCGGATTCCGATACTGACAATGATACCTTATCCGATTTAGAGGAGACAACAATAGGGAGCGATGCTTATTTTACTAACCCGACACTTGTTGATACGGATAATGATTCGATTGCCGATTCGCAAGACGCTATACCCGCTCCTACTTATATAACTACTTATGTTACTCATGGTGTTCTTGTTTCTGAAAGCACTACGGTTATTGCTGAAATCAGAGATTTATATCACAATCTTATTCGCAAAGATGGAATAGAATTTAGTTTGCAATGTACGGGAACCACTGTTTTTGCGGTATCTGCTAATACCGGCACACTGATCAGCGGCGGCGGTACATCGGCTGTTGTTGTCCGAACAACCGACGGTGTGGTGAGTATCGATATCTCTGATTCCGTAGCTGAGGATGTGATTGTTCGGGCGACAGACAGCGCGGCACTGGGATTATTGGCGTTTTCGTCAGCCAACCCTTTTTATTCACTGTACCTTCCTATTCCTCAAATAGCTGGAGCGATTATTGATACGCAAGTACAGTTTATAGACGATTTTGCCCGCAACGTAGCGCTGGGAATGTCTTTTACGTTTTTCGGGATGACTTATACTACTGCCGATATTCATTCTAATGGATTTATTACATTCAATCTATTCAAGGGAGTGCCGACAGAACCCTTTTTTCAAGAAATGTACACGAATGATCCCATACCCGATTCCACAATTCCCAACGATTTTATCGCGCCATATTGGGACGATTTAGATATCGAGTCACATGCTACTGGAAAAATAACCTATGTTACACAGCAAACCACTGCCGGTACGCTTTTTAGGGTTAAGTGGCAAGATCATGGCATTTTTGATTCACGGGAACCGCTTAATGCGTCATTGACATTTCATGCCATATTATATGGTCAAAGCAACCTCATTGTGTTCTCTTATGAAAAACTTGTCAATGGAACCACACATACAGCGGATGGAGATAGCGCGACCGTTGGTTTGGAAAATAGTACAGGAACAAACGGCATTCAGTTTTCATATAATACATCTTCCGTAACTCAGGGAATGGAAATAATCTTCTCGACAGCGGATGAGACGGTAGCGCATTTTCTCCCATCGGCAGGGGATTTTGATAATGATGGGTTATCTAATGGCGAGGAACGAACAGTAACGTTTACGGATCCGGTTAATCCTGATACCGATGGAGATACGTTACCTGATAAATGGGAATATGATTATAGTTTGGATCCTAATTCTAATGTTGGCGTTAATGGCGCTACAGGAGATTTTGATAATGATGGATTAAATAATGCGGATGAACTATCCCATTGGACCGCTCCAGATGATAATGACTCGGATAACGATGGGTTGAGTGATGGAGATGAGGTTTTTCTGTATCAAACAATGCCCGCTGTTGCCGATAGTGATGGCGATACATTGTTTGATGGAGAGGAAATTAATTATGGCACAGATGGATTTCGCACGAATCCATTACAGCAGGACAGCGATAACGATGGAATTAACGATGATAGTGATTCCATACCGGTTTTCGCTCGGCTGATTATTGTTGAACCGGCTGATGCGTTTATTGGAAACCCTCATCCTGATCCGGTAGAGTTTCAGTTATGGTCATTGGACGGCGACCTGCTCACACCGGTCAATGATCTTATCTTTGACGCACAGGTCTCCGGTGCGGCGTTTTTTTGTGATACTGCTGAACAAGGCACTATTCTCAGTGGCGGCGGGACCAATACGGTAAGGGTACAGCTGAGCGAAGGTCAGGCACATCTGAGAATACGAGATTTTACAGCGCAAGAAGTCTTTTTTTATGCCTCTGACCCATTTCTATCAGGGGTGCGTTTTCCCATGCACAGTGCCGGATATGAAGTAATTCCGTTTCAATTTGTTGATATTGCTGATCCCGCGAATTCTTTATCGCTTACCGGTGATGATGTATCAGTTGACGTGTCTTTGCCCGCCGGATTTTTCTTTAGGTTTTTCGACAACATATATAGTCAGGCCACTCCGTTCAAAGTAAGCAGTAATGGCTATATAACATTCAGTTCTTTTGGGACAGCGGTGTCTAATAAGTCCATACCGTTTCATGGCTTGAATGACCCGGATGCCTATATTGCCCCATTCTGGGATGATTTGATAGTTTTGTCCGATTCGGTTTATGGCGCGGTTATCGGTCAGTCTCCTTCTCGGCGTGTTATTATTCAGTGGAATGACGTTGCCCTTACCGCCGGTCAACAGATTACACTTAATTTTCAGCTAATTATTTACGAACTCAATTCACTCATAGAGTTTCATTATGACAAAATTTTTACTAATGGCGGTTCCGCTACTATTGGTATTGAAAATGACTCGGGAACAGACGGCGTGCTCATTGGCTTTAATTCCGATGTGTTAAGTTCATACAGCAGTTTTGCCCTGTTTGACGGCAGTGTACCGTCAATGCAGTTCATTAATGGTGACTATGATGGGGACGGATTGAACGATCTGGATGAGATAAATATCTATGGAACCGATCCTGCCCTGAAAGATACGGATGGTGACGGGTTGGAAGATATGGATGAAATTATGGTTCACCACACCGATCCGACTCAGCAGGACCCCGATAATGATGGGTTGACTGATATGCAGGAAATCTTTGATTACGCCACAGACCCCAATGATGCCGATTCTGACAATGATACCTTTTCCGATTCGCAAGAGCTAATCGCCGGCACAAACCCCAATGATGCCGCTTCATATCTGCATATAATCCGTTTTCGCCAAAATACGATTACCAAAGGATTTATTATTGAATGGAGCAGTGTGCCGGGTAAAGAATACAGGATTTACGCAAAATTTGGGTCGCTTGGAAATGATTTTGTCCTGTTAGAGGATACCTTTCATGCAGACGGAACTGAATCCTCATATTCGGATGAGGGTGATACTGATAAAGCAATTCTCCATCCACAACTTGAATCTATACGGGTATATAAAATTACTGTTGCTCAATAGGCGTTATATTGATTAAAAAATAATATGAGGGTAACGATGGTAAGAAATTTTGATTTTTTTGGGATATAAAATTTTCTTTAATCCACAGCTCTCTGGCATCAAGTATTTTTCCCTTTTAGCGACAATTATAGGTCAATTATTAGTGCGTTTTGGTTTAGCTTGCTTCTTTCCGATAGCTGGTGATATTTAACTCCAGTATAACACCTTAAATAACAGCTTTTTTTGTCTTTACAAGTGGAGTTTATTATGAGAGAGCTATTTATTCCGGTTTGATATCAACTATTGTATCTAAAGGAACTAAATCAAAAAGTTCAATCACATCTTTATTTTTCATGCGAATACACCCGTGAGACGCAGGAATCCCTATAAGCCCTTCATCAGGTGTGCCGTGGATATAAATATGCCTAAGATAAGAATCGATCCCGTTGCCTTTATTGACCCCCTCCTCCAAACCGCTTAGCCATAGAATTCTGGAGGTTACAAAATCGCCGGAACTTTTGCGCGGATCATAATTAATCTCCGCAATACGGCCTATATTTCTTCTGCTTTTAAAAATTGTGTTCGCTTTAGCCTTCTTGCCAAACTTTTTAGCGACTTTATGGATACCTAACGGGGTTTTATTACTGCCGGATTTATTGCCTATACCATACTTTGATGACGATATATCATATTGTTTCACGACGATATTGTTTTCTAACAAATATAATTTTTGGTCGGCTATAACGATTATAATGGATAATTCTCTATCTGGATTCAGACGTTCTTCAGCCTGCAGAATGTCTAATCTTGAAATCATAATTGAGACCAAAAAGATTAAATGAATTGTTATGTTTTGTTTTAACCTCAATAACAAATGTATTACCTTTCAAAATTGTATCGAACTGATTTTTTTAAAAATTTTACATATTATAAAAACATTATTCAAGAACATCTTATGGTTAGGAAATTAAAAAATTAATGATTTCTTTATTTATGTATAACAACAATTATGTTATTATATAATAAATTAGAATTTAGTTAATTACTAATGCGGAAAAAAATGAATAAAAAAAATTTTGCTTTATTACTGCTTTGGATACTGATATGTTTCCCTGTTTTCGCAAAAGAACAGCCTGCGGAAACTTATTCGACTATTTATGACAGAATAATAAATCCGCAAAAAAGTACAAATGTTTATATAATTAAAGATGTTCACTGCAATTATGTTATACAAAAACAAATTGTAAACGAGCTTGAGAATATCAATAAAAATATGTCCATCGGCTTTATTGCGGCGGAAGGGTCTTCAGGTAAACTTTCGTTCGATATTCTAAAAGAATTCCCTGATTTTAAAATATTAAATTCGGCAACCGATGCTTTCATGAAAACAGCCGATTTGATGGGCGTAGAATGTTTTGCTTCAAACTCTGTCGCCAAAGGTGAAAACATACAAGTATTTGGACTTGAGGATACGGAGCTCTATCTGAAAAATAAATCCTGTTTTTTAGATGCTCTATCTAATTCAAAAATTATTAAGCCTATTGCCGAATATGCGTATTCCATCGCGAAAAACAATATTTTAACAAAAATTTCCGACGGCAAAGCTAATCTTTTAAAAATACTCTATAATAATGATACCGAAAATTTGACAACCTTAGTTGATTTTTTAAAAACATCCAATTTCGACCTGCGAAAATTCTCTTTTTTAAACAAATATTATTCATTACATAAAAAGCTGCAGTCAATTAGCAGAGAGAAATTAGAGAATGAGTCCCGAAAAATCCATAAATATTTAAAGGATGATAAGAGTCCTAAATTATCCAAAAAACTTGATGAAGTTATGAAAAAATATTATGCCGGCATTTTTTCGTTCGACCGTTTTATTTGCGGGGTAAACGATATAGTTAAAACCAACGGATTAAATATCCAAACACCCGGTATTGATGACTATATTAATTTGGCTGATGAAATAAACCGGATAGATTTTTATTCCCTTAATGAAGAAATTAACTCAATATCAAACCAGATAGAAATTTCGGTTACAAAAAATATTGTGCCAGATGATTTGCTGAAAAAAAGAAAAATTTTGTTTTTAGTTAAAAAACTTTATTCAGCTTCATTGAAATTTAATGAATACCGGATTCTCGTCGATTATTTCCGTACAGATAATTCCACTGAATTGTCTAAAAAAATATATAACCTTATTTCAAAGTATAAAAGTTTAAAACAGGTTATTGCGTCTCAAGATAACTTTATTTTATTATCCGAACCCTTTATTGATTTTTATAATCTCGCCTCAAAAAGGGATAAAATAATGGCGGATAAATTTTTCTCTTTTCTGCCTGAAAATTTTCAGGATAAATCATATATTATTGTAGCCGGTGGATATCATACGGAAGGATTATCCGATATTTTATCTGAAAAAGGGATAAACCATAAAATAATTATCCCTAAAATTCCAAAGGGCACATCGTTCAGCAACGATCTTTATATAAACAGGATAACAGGCTCCGAGAAAATTTTTGATTTGGCTCTGAACCAATATTTTATGGGTCTTCAGGTATGGCTGAATTTCAGCTCAACTTTTCCTGATGATGCAAGCAGGAGTTCAGCTGAACTGTTTCGATATAAATTTATATCGTTTCTTGCTGCCGAAGCTCCTTATGACTCGCCGGCAATAAACGCGTGGCTAACTGATATATCTGAACAGCAAGGAATGGCAGTATCTATAATCGCCCAAAATCGTGAAGGTGTAATATGTTCAATCGCAAAGAATACCAATGCGGAACAAAAATTTCTTTTTGAAATAAGTATTGATAAAAACGGTATGCCTCTTTTTCGCCGGAACAAATATTATCAAGACTGCATTGATGCTCTTTACGTTGAGCCTTCAAACGCCAAACTGAACGAAATAAGCGGTTCAATTTTCTTATCCGCTGTTTTTAAACAGGCTCTTATGCCAGGCACAGACGCTTTAAACGATCTGTCGAGGTTTATGTTCATGCTTCGGCTGAACAATCCGAGAGCTTTTTACAAGATCGCGAAACAAATTTCACAGTTAATAAATGAAAATTTTCCGGAAGATAAAATAAAAAAACGATCGCAGGCGGTTATGCGGTTTAATCTGGTTCTTGATGAAGTTGAGGCGGCTAATCTTTTTTATGAAAACAGTATAATTGCGCTGAACGAAATCGACGGATTCATCGCCGCCCGGCGAGCTGTCGTGGAAACCGCATACAACATAAACGGCTCAAACGAAAAATTCCCTCTTATATTAGATATGGCGTCAAAACAGGCTGAATTATCTATATCGCTGCTGTTTATGTTAGGCGTTTTAGACGATGATTGGCTGATAGACCATTATTTCGCTTTATTTTCATGGCTTGTTTCTCAAAATTCGCTAACGCCTGATATATCTAAGGTTGATTTTCCCGCTCAGATTTTTGATGAGCTTCCTCCGGTGCAAATAAATGAAACTAATCTTGCTCAACGAATAGAATCAGGTATAGACCATATAAAAAGCGATAAATATAATTTCAACCGCGCTTTAAATTTTGCCCAAACAGCCATTGAGCGTTTCAGTATGCCCTTTAGAGTCAGGAACAATGATGCTATACAATCTCCTGAAAAACTTTTTAAATCTCTAAATGAAATATTAACTGATAACGAACCCGGCTCTGTTTTATCGCCCGCCGAATTTGATGCGTTCATGGAACAACTGCTTGCTGAAGACACGAAAATACTCCAACCGTTATTGCGCGCCACAGGTGATTACTCAATCAATTTATCAAACGGTTACATAAAAGCGGTAACAGCCAACCCCGAGATTTTCATTTCAACTGCTAAACCGCCTCTTGCTAGTTATTACGCTTTATCATCTTTATTCGCCAGAGAAGGAAACATCAAGAGCGCAAGAGAATTTTTAAATAAATATATAGAAGAAATAACCCGCTTAAAAAAAGAAAACGGGTTTGACGCAAACACAGAACTCATCGATGAAACAGCGCACCGGATAACCCTGATATTTTCAAAACCATGGGT
>JAGGZS010000331.1 GCA_021161885.1 bacterium | reverse complement strand
TTAAAAAATCAATCAACTTTTCAGAAATTTAGAAATTTTCCCTATACTTTTGCAACAACCCCATAATATACCTGACGCACCGTGCGGTTCAACAATATCATCCCATTACAACCGTCTTTTTATAGGCGGTAATCCTGCCCATCCTAACAGGTTTTATTTTAGTGAAGCAGGGCTCTACGATAACTGGGACATAACCGAAAATTATCAGGAACTGCCTACCATAGACAGCGACGCGATTACAAAAATATTCTTTTTCACAAACGGATCGCTCATATTCAAGCAGCAGTCTGTCTGGCATATAGAAGGCAACATAGAGCCGTTTCCGGTTTACGCGGTTAGCGAATCCATAGGATGTCCCGCCAAAAAATCGGTTTTAAGTTACAGCGATAAAATGTTCTGGTTCGGCAATACCGGGCACTTTTATTGTTATGACGGATCAAGGATTATAAACTTAACGGAATCGAAAATAGGAACAATACCTGTTGCCGGCTCAATGGCGGATAAGGTTTGCGCTCAGGTAATCGGCCAATGGCTGTGGGTCAGTTACTGCGACAAAAACTCAAACGACCTTTTTAATAACCGGATACTAATGCTTGACTTAAAAAGCCGTTTAAACGATCCAAAATGGTTCGGTCCCCATATAGGGTTTCATATAAATTCATTTTGTGAATTCAGCAGCCAAATAGATTCCGGCAATGTTTTTTTCGGCGACGCGGTTACGTCTACCGTATGGATAAAAAATAACGCAGATTATATGGGATACAGTCTGAACGGCACAACATTATCCGGCACAACGTCTACTATATCCGTAAGGTGTACCGACAACTCCATAACGGCAAATTGTCTTTGCGGGTGCAAAATAATCTTAACCGGCGGGCAGGGCGCTGATCAGGAACGGGTCATAACGGCAAATACAGCCTTTGCGGAAAATAACGGAGACTATGAAGGGGTTATAACGGTTCATAGCAACTTTACAACTATCCCCCAATCAGATACTTTATGGGAAATAGGGCTCATTGACGCAAAATACCGCACAGGTCCTTTATCGTTTGAGGCGCCTGAACAACAAAAAATTTTAGATAAAATTTTTCTGCACACTGAAGCCCAAGGCGATTATTGCGTAAAAATATCTATATTGAAAGACCATCTTGACACAGGAAATATGTATTTTTACAACCTTGCAGGAGATATATCCAACTGGGATAATTGCCTATGGGACGAAAACGATTTTTCAATGCCCGATATGCTCGATAAATATATTGATCTTGATTTTGAATTCGCAAAATACCTTAATCTTGATTTTTCCGTTAAAGGCAGAAATACGCCGGCTGTCATATACGGATATATTCTTATGTTTAATTACGGCGATTCTCTGCAGTTTAAGTAAAACAATTCAATAAAGCGAGGTTTTTATGGGACTTATTACACGGCCATACAATTATGTTGCCGGATGAACTATCCGGTCTGCGGAAGTGAACATTAACGAGAACACTCTGTACGATGCCCTGAACGGCAGCCTTGAGGATATCAATATTAAAGACAATTCATTAACCGAACGAATTCTAACGGACAGCGTCAACCCGCTTGTGCGCGACGCAGACAAGTACCAGAACTTTGTAGCCGAAGGGGTTGAAACCACTGATGTATCGGACACATCCGCAAAGGTTCTTATATCAGCCGGTACGGTTTATACGCTTTACAGCGGAAAAATGTACCGCTCGGTTACATCATCGGAAACATACAGCTTAGGGAGTATCGGATCTGGAATTTATTTTCTTTATATAGATTATATCGGCGGGTTTTCCCACGGAACATCATTAAACCCCGGCGACGGAAAACAGGTAATCGCTAAACTCAATATATCCACATCGCCTTACTCAATAACGGTAACTGACTTAAGAAGAATGCGCCTTTACGACGTAACAAGCCATTATATTCACGGATGTATATTGCAATACCAAACATCGTCGACATTTAAAACGACTGCGGGAGTTGTGGAAATCGCCGGGATATTTTACAGCAACACATCCGATACCGGTTCAATAGATATTACCGAATCGTCGAACTATTTTGAGGGAAGCCCTGTTGTCGCTGACCAATGGTGTTATGTTTATTTGACAAAATACGGAACGTCAGGCGGATTTGAGGTGAAACTCTCAACAACACCGCCGGATATGTCAGACCCGTACGGCAATACATCAGGCATAAAAATTTATCGGAACCCGGGTTCTTGCGTATACCGCTGTATCGGCGCGTTATATCGTGAAAACGACGGGTCGCTGCGCAAATTTTATCAGCATGACGCTCATATTCAATACGATACCTTTATTGATGTGTTGAACGGTTCAGCGGTTAACGCCAATATTCCGGCTATAAGCGCAAAGGGTTATTTTGAGCTGTTTGCCTCGGCTGACGGCACCAATGAGGCAATTTCAAAAATAAGGCCGTCAGGAAGTTCGGGAACTTATTTTAAGTTAGATACCGGAACTATTCAAATTATGGTCGCTTACACGATTTGCTGCACAAACAGTTCGCAACAGGTGGATTGTTCCATTATAACAGCAGGTTCAAGCACCGCTACCTGTAAGACTGCCGGGTTTTGGCTGAACGTGCGCTAATTTGTCATAGAAGGAGAAAAAATGCTCAACAGTTATAAAGTTGAATCCGACAAAAACATCCGTAACAATTTTAATTCCCTTTTTTCTCATATAAACAGGTTTTATCTCGGCAGTTTATCGGGTGATAAACTCGATAAAATAAATACCTCACAATTACCTTATGGTGCAATGGTTTACGATAGAACTCATCATTGCGTAAAAGTGCTTACCGAGCAAACCGGCGTAAAAGTATGGAAATCACTTGATTTTTCGTGATTAACCGTATAAACAAATTTTCATTTTAACAATATTTTAAGGAGAAACAGTATGGGTATGCATTATCCGGCTTTAAAACTGCCTGATATTGATCCGGCTATAATTTCGCTCGAAACAGGCAAATCAGGATTGGTAGATACTGTGCGCCGTTTTCTTGAGGGATATTATGATCCTACAGCGGATCAGTTCAGGAACTATGTAAACGTAATCCGCAGAGGATCGGAGGCAGCCACAACCGGTCTTAGGAAAAATATTTTAGCCGCTCAAGGAGCACAGAGAATATACGGGGGAGCAGCCGGTAAACAGCTTAACACCGCTCTTATTAATAAAATAAGAAATGATCTCGACCTTGAACAAAAATTTTTATGGGATGCCTTAAAACAAACAATAGATAACCGTAAATACGGTCTTAACTCCGGCAGAAATATTGTCGACTCAAACAGGCAATACGCTCTCGGCATTGCCTCAATGGAGAACGACTACAACGCAAAAAAATGGCAGGCACAATTAGAAAACCGTACTTACAGAAGGTCTACTGCCCGTAATTTTCGCAACCTTATACCGCCCTCATATATTACTTCCGGGATTAATTTATTGACAAAAAGTATTTTTCGCGGAAATTCCAACAGCTAATTTTAAGGAGGTATAAAAATGTCAGATAAAGGACGCGACAACAGCGCTAATGATGTATTAAACCCAAAAGTTGCCAATCTGATCCGTAAAGTAGAAAGATTATTAGGCGTAAATAAATTATTCAGCAAAAAGAATTCTACAGGCGAGGTAACGCAATTAGGGATATTACGTTATAAAATAATGAGGCTTAATGATTTTTTTAACAATGGCGATATTTTTTTCGACGGCAGAAAAATTGTTATCAGAAACAATTCCAGCCCGATTAATTCTCAAAATATCGATCTAATAAACCGTGGACTGCTGAAACTCCCCTCTCATATTGCACGCAAGCTAATTAATGATTCCCGCACGATACTTACATTCCATGAAGAGGTAAGAAAAGGTTACCGCATAGTTCCTTCCGATCCGTCATACTGAAATAACCATAAAAATAATCTTATTTATTCAAGGACATTTTTTTATGCACAAACGAATTACATATATTTTCTTGATTTTGCTTTTCGGATGTTTTTTTCTTTACGGATGCGTAAACGGGCGGATATGGGGCGATAATTTTTTAAGAGGTTGGTTTCACGGCAGCAGGTTTCATAACTCCATAACCGATAAAGGCATACATTCAACCAAAATACAAGGGTTGACAGGCGGGGAAACAACTAAACTGGTGTTGTGTGTATCTATACCGCTTATTATTTTGCTTGGGTTATCCGAGGTATCGCAAAGGAAAAATTTAAAAACAAGCGTATCGTTTCTTGTAATGCTTATAGAACATTGCCAATCAGCAGACGAAATGAAACGCCTTTCAGCTTTGTTTTCTCACAGCAATACAAATTACCGCAAACTGATTGATAATGAATTAAATAAAATGAAAAAGGAGTAATTTTATGTCAAGACAAGCTAAATTTAAATTGTTCGGTGACAAATTGGTATCCGCTTCACAATCTATTACAAGCGAAAAGATACCTGTACAATACTGCAGTGGTTATTTTGCTTTGTCAGGTTCACTGTCAGGCTCAAACCCAGAGGTTAAAATCGAGTATCTTAAAGGAAACGGCGATACATTTATCATAGACGATACTCCTATATCGGATAATTGTTCGAATTCACCTTTTAGCATTCAGTTTTTTCCGCAATTATGCGAATTTGTACAAATTAAATTCACTAATATATCGTCATCGGACGTTAATCTTACAGCGGCACTTGTTTTTTCCGAAAATTAAAAAGTTTTCTCGATAACCGCATACCTTAATTTTTTATTAAAGGAGAGTTAAATGAAAAGGATTTTGTTAATATATTTTTTTCTGATGATGTACTGTATCAATAATACTGCAACCGGCATACCTTGGAACGCAGGAGGATGGAACACGGGAGCACGGTTTCTCAGTAATGGGTCCGCAAAAATCATCTATGACAAAGACAACGACGCATGGATGACAAACAAACCGATTGTATCTACGACCGCGTCTTCACTCATACAGGGTAACGGTAAAGACAACCTTGACATAGATGCTAACGGGCAGTCCATTACACTTGGCAATGCTGTATCGGATTATCTATCCGTGAACGATGACGGAATTGTAAGTTTTTACGGCAACAGCCATATGCTCGTTAACGATGATGTGCCTTTAATATTGGGCAATGATAACGATGCGCAGATAATATACGATACATCAGGCAGTAACGATTTTTTATACCTATCCCTTAAAACCAATTCACCGCTTCATAGCGGTTACCTGATTTTATGCGACAATGACACTATAAACGAGCCGAACGCAATTCCTACTTCGTATACATCTAACCCTACGCTGCGTTTTATCAGCCAGAATATAGAAGTCAGTCCAAGTTATTATGCCGAGCTGTTTGCCTCTACGTATGGAACATTCAACATAAAGGGAGGTTATCTTAACAATATTAATTTCAGGAATATCGGAAACGACATTATTGCATTAAATTTAATTACAATTGCCGGAGAAAACCTGTCATTAAAGGCGGATACCAAAAACGGGCAATCGGTTATAGCGCTTAACTCAACCGTAAACAAAACTGTGATTATTACAGATTACGCCAACAAGAGCAAAGACCATAATCTTTCTGCATCAACTCATCCGATGCTTTGCGTCCAAAGCGAACTTGACCCTGAAATCGACAGCGACAGCAACGGCGTTAACGATTATACAAAGAGATTATCCCTTTACCATAACTCAACTAACGCTGTTATTGACGTGGGTGAAGGGGATATTGAACTTAAATATGCAGATACTCTACGGTTTGTAATGGATAACGACGGTATGCTGGTATACATCAAAAACGGCAATACATCAAAAACCGATAATGGCAACTGGAGATGCGGTATCGATCCGGATAACGACGATAGATTCGTTTTCCAAAAATACGGTCAAGGGGTATGGAACGACGTTATGGATCTTCCTTAAATTTTTTATTTACACACATTATTAATATTTTTAATCCAGCGGGAACTCCCCGTCCGTGAGGTCGGGGATGAGAGCAAGTTCCAGTAGTTTTTCATATGATATGAAAAACAGGCTGGACAACTGAAAGT
>JAGGZS010000255.1 GCA_021161885.1 bacterium | reverse complement strand
GTTTTGTTTCGTATTAAAAATTTTCATTATATGTAGGTTTCCTCATAAAAAATTGATGAATTTTAAGTTTCATATCTGTGAGAATAATTTTGTATTCGTCAAAAATCTTTAATTGTCTTAATAAAATATAATTTTTCACTTAATTTTATTGAAAAGGATTTTATAAATAATATGCGTTCAGATAACCGCAAATACAATCAGTTAAGACATATAGAAATTGTGCCTAATTTTCTTGACCACCCGTTAGGGTCCGCTTTGATTTCATTCGGCAGGACACGCGTGCTTTGTTCTGTTTCTATGGAAGAGAAGGTGCCGAAATGGATTAGAGGTTCCGGTCAAGGTTGGATAACCGCTGAGTATTCCATGCTTCCAAGCGCTGGAATAGAGCGTATGCAGCGAGAAGCTACACGGGGAAAAATAGGCGGACGCACTCACGAAATACAACGGTTGATAGGCCGTTCTTTCAGGTCGGTATGCGACCTGTCTGTTTTAGGTGAGCGTACTGTTTGGGTCGACTGCGATGTCATACAGGCAGACGGAGGAACAAGAACCGCCTCAATAACAGGAGGGTTCACTGCTCTTATGATGGCTGTTAATAAGAT
Source organism: bacterium (assembly GCA_021161885.1). Classification (GTDB taxonomy): domain Bacteria; phylum Auribacterota; class Auribacteria; order Auribacterales; family Auribacteraceae; genus JAGGZS01. The sequence goes on along the minus strand of JAGGZS010000255.1, from coordinate 4,086 downwards.
GATGGACTCGGGTATCCTTAAAAAAAATCCCCTGCGTGAACGTGTTGCCGCTATAAGCGTAGGTATTGTCAAAAATGAGGTTATGCTTGACTTAGATTATGAGGAAGATTCAGCCGCGGATGTGGATATGAACCTCGTTATGACTGAATCCGGTAAAATAATTGAAATACAGGGAACAGCTGAAAAAAATCCGTTTTCAAAAAATAAATGTAACGAAATGATTGACCTTGCTTTTTGCGGAATTAAAAAACTGCTTGATTATCAGCAGGAAACTATCGGGAAAATTTAACAAGGTGAATAATAAATATGGTTGATGTAGTAATCGCGACCAGAAACTCAGGAAAATTGATTGAGATAAAAAATATTTTAAGACCTCTTGAGGTATCCGTTGTTTCTCTTGCCCAATTCCCTGAAATTAAGCCGATTGAGGAGACCGGCATCACTTTTAAGCAGAACGCTATACTCAAAGCTCAGGAAGTGGCTTTTTTGACAGGAGCTGTAACGCTTGCCGATGATTCCGGGCTTGAGGTTGATTGCCTTAATGGACAGCCAAGCATAAGGTCATCACGGTTTGCAGGTGAAAATGCCACTGATTCAATGAATAACGCCAAATTACTTGATATGATGAAAAATATTCCGGCAAATCAACGTCAGGCACGGTTTGTATGTGTTATGGCTTTGGCTGCGGCAGATAAGCTAATCGGAACTGTAACAGGAATATGCCAAGGATATATCGCGCAATGCGAACGAGGGTTAAACGGATTCGGTTACGATCCTCTTTTTATTGCCCGCAATTACAATATAACTTTTGCGCAATTACAGAAAGAGATAAAAAATAAAATAAGCCATAGAGCCAAAGCGTTAAATAAAGCCGCCATAATGCTTGAGAAATATCTTCTTCGTGATTATCTATCCACAAATGCTAAAATTTCCAACCAAAAAATCAGGGGGGTAAATGAAAATAGCTGAAATGGAAAAATTAAAACAGGTTACTACTTACAGTATTCAGCTTAATCCAAATTTTTTTCCTCAATTACGCAGAGACCTTGAACAAAAAGGTTTTTTGCTTAAAAAGACACCCTACGCCTTTTTTTCGGCAACAAAAAATAAACTTAATATAACATTGTATAAAAGCGGAAAACTTCTTCTTCAAGGCAAAGATACTCCTGAATTCATTGAGTATTATCTTGAACCGGTACTGCTGAAAAAAATCAATTTAGGGTACTCGGATATAATTAACGACCTTGAATCACATGAAGCGAGAATAGGTGTTGATGAAAGCGGAAAAGGCGATTATTTCGGCCCTTTAGTTATTGCCGGAGTTTATATCACTCCTGAAATAGAAAAAAAACTTGTTGAGATAGGTGTTAAAGACAGTAAATGTATAAGCGATAAAAAAATAATGGTTCTTCGGGAAAAAATAATAGAAATGTGTCCTTATTCCGTTGTTGTTATAGGACCGCAGCGTTATAATCAGCTTTACGATAAAATAGGCAACCTAAACCGTATGCTTGCGTGGGGCCATGCCAGGGTAATAGAAAATGTACTGTCAAAAGTCAATTGCGACAGGGTAATTATCGATAAATTCGGCAACAATAAGTTTATCCTTGACGCACTTATGAAACGAGGTAAAAAAATACCTGTTGTCCAGAAGGTAAGGGCGGAATCCGATTGCGCTGTCGCGGCGGCATCGGTTCTTGCGCGAGGCGAGTTCTTAAGGCGGCTGGCAAAATTATCTAAAGAACTCGGAATAAAATTACCGAAGGGAGCCTCGAAAATAGTTGAGCAATCCGCTCAGGATTTAATAACAAAAAAAGGGTTTGAGATACTTCAGTCAACAGCGAAAATACATTTTAAAACAACCAAAAAAGTTATATTAGGCATTGACTGAGCAGGTAATTTAAAAGCTCGCTAATTGGACTTTTTTATAACTTAACAATTTATAGTATGCCAAAAAAAAAGTTAGTGGTACTACTTATCGCCTTATGCGCCTTTCTTGGATATTTTGCTTCTTTATTCAATGATTTCGTTTATGACGACCATCTTGTCTTGACAAATAATTTTTTTATTAAAGATATAAAAAACCTGCCACGATTGTTTACGCCAGATTATTTTCTAGTTTCTAACGAACGCACTTTCCGTCCTTTTTCGCCGGTTGTTCTTTTTTGCGAATACGCTGTTTTTAACGATAACCCGGCAGGTTATCACGCGGTAAATATAGTTATCCATATTGCCAACGCCGTTCTTTTGTTTTTACTGCTTATTATGCTTGGGTACAACGACAAAATAGCGTTGTTCGCATCTTTGCTTTTTTGTGTTCATCCAGCCATATCGGAAACTATTTTCTGTATAAGTTATATGGAAGATTTATGGGGAGTATTTTTCTATTTATTTGCCTTTTTATTTTTCATCAAAGCCTATAAAAATCCAGCATATAAAATTTTATTTTTAATACTGGCGCAGGTATGTTTTTTTATCTCATTGTTGTGTAAGGAGATGGGTATCACGGCTTTTTTACTTATTCCGTTGATGTGGGTTATATTTTATAGAAACCCTATTTTCAGCAAAAAAAATATTTTCAGTTTTTATATCCCTTCGGTTGTTTCTATCGCGGTTTATTTTGTTTTACGTTTTTACATTTTTTATCTGCCTGAAAAAAAAGCGGTTTATCCCGGCGGGAGTTTTTTTGTTACGCTAATAAATATCCCGAGAATTTTTCTGCATTATTTACGCCTATGTTTTATGCCCGTTAACCTTACTGCTGACTATAACATAAACATCTGCCAAAATATTTTTTCATTGCAGGTAATATTTTCTTTTTTTCTTATTGCCGTATTGCTGTTTTTCCTTTTTAAATTGAAAAGAAAGAATAAATATTGGGCATTATTGTTTGTGATAAATCTCCTGCCCGTTTCCAATATTATTCCATTTGGAGCGGTTTTCGCGGAAAGATACCTCTACTTTTCAATGATCGGATTTGCGGTTTCAGCATCTGTTTTTATGGAAAAGATAAATAGCTCAAAACTGAAATTCGTTAATTTAAACGGCGGGTTTAAACTTATATTAAGTTTTGCTGTTTTACTTTGTTATATAATGCTGCTTAACGAACGGGCTCCCGCTTGGAAAAGCGACCAAACCTTATGGCTTAAGACCCTAAAAAGTTCCCCTAAAAATTTTATTAAAAAAGCTACTTTTTATGTTAATCTCGGTAATGTTTTTTATCAAAAAAACGATCTTGATAAAGCATTAGAGTCATATATGAAAGCCAAAGAAATAAACCCTAAGCTACCCGGTTTGTATAATAATATCGGAGTAATTTTTTTAGAAAAAGGAAAACACGATATAGCAAAATTTTATTTTTTAAAGGCAATAAATATGCGTGATTCTCTTGAGGGAGCTTATTTTTCGCTATGCAAATTGTATATGAGGGAAAAAAATTATGATAATGCCGAAAAAACCATGCTTGATCTTTTAGAACGAAATCCTGATTCCGTTCACGCTCTCGATAACCTCGTTAGCATTTACACCGGTCTTAAACATTATAAACAGGCTTTAAGATGTATAGAAAAAATTCTTTCCATAGATTCAAAATATGAATCCGCATACATTAACGGTTATATTATTTACGGACAAATAGGCAAGCCCCAGTTGGCTAACCGCCTTTTATTGAAAGGCATAAAAAAATTACCGAAAAGCATTAAACTAAAAAATTCTTTTGCTGAAAACTTAAGGCTTCAAGGTAAATTTTTAAAATCGTTATCCATTTTAGATGAATTAGTCCGTAAAAAAATCGCCAACGCGAAAACTTATGTCATAAGAGGGATAATATATTACAGGTTAAAAAAACCAAATCTCGCAAGGTTAGATTTTGAAAAATCTTTAAAAATAAATCCAAACCAGATAAAAGTCCTAAATAATCTCGGTTTAATATATATAGACGAAGGGAATTTAAACAAGGCAAAAAAATGCTGGTTAAAATCTTTACGATTAAATCCTGATCAAAAAGATATAATAAATTCTCTTGATTATTTAAGAAAACATAAGCAGAAATAATAAACATTAATTTGTATTGCTCAGCATAAATTG
>JAGGZS010000322.1 GCA_021161885.1 bacterium | reverse complement strand
TTCTTCAGCAAACAGCTCTTATGACTCCCGATAAGGCGGAGCGGCAGCTGATAATGCAGAAAGCGGAATTTTTGTTAAAAAATATCAATAAGCTATATAAACAGCAAACTGTTTATGGAGGAATACCTTATGCTACAAAAAGGCTGAAAGGGGTGCAAACGACACTTGAATCTGTTATTCCGTCGGAAACTATGCGCGCAATGTTCGGCATATCGCAACAGCCGGATCAAATAATGTCTTTTATCGGTGTAAGCGAGAGGGGATATACACAGGCAAGGCGGGATGCAGGGGGTATCACTTCGGTAACAGGCGCTGCAACTGCCGCAGAAACTAGAGTTTCACCTGATCGAGATTTACTGACTACTCAGAACGCTGTAGGACCTGATAAAGTTTCCCCTTCAAGAACATTTGTTTTTGACGCAGACCCATCAGCGCGCACTGATAACAGGATTATTCATCCTGGAGTAAAAATTGGCATTCAGCCGTCCGAATACCCTGATAATCCTACATTGAGCAATCAGATCCGTAAAGATATCAAAGGGTTGTTGACATGGATTGAACAGCAACTTCAAAAAAGTATAACCTATTCTCCCGAGGCGGTAGCCGACTGGAAGGGAAATTTTTTAACAGATCCTTCCTTAACTGCTAATGTGAAGGATATTCCCGGCGCGCAAACGCTTCATCCAGATATTGAATATCCAGCTAAAATTCTGAACGGCCAGTTGGTTGTTGATTTTGTGCGTCAAATATCTTTAAAACGGCTTCCTCAGATTGGAAAAGAATATTCCGATAAAATTTTTAAAATGTCTATACGGGACGGCAAAGTTTATATTGTACCGGTATATTCCAAGCATGAAGCAAAGAAGTACGGAAAATATTCGTATGAAACAAAGCGCCTTTTCTTTGACTATAAAGCTGAACCGATAGTTATTGATTTAGCTGATTTACCTGAACTGCAAAATTATCCTGTCAATGTTGTATTCACCGCAACTACCGATGACCAGTTCAGGAATTTCAGGATAACGATTCCTCAAAAGCAAATTATGGTTGACGGCACTTTGCTTGATAAAGCCGGTATCAATGCTCCCAATGGAACTAAGTTTACCGTTAAAGTTGATGCAAAAGGTAAATTTGCCGCTACAGAAAATGTTGGGCTTGCTTCAATATTTTCTAATCCGTGGACGCCTAATATATCGCCTAAAATGCTTCCCCAATTTATGGCAGGGCTAAAGAAAACCGGACATAATCAGTTGTATGTGGATACCAGACAGTTAGTTGACGGAAGAAAAATACACAATATGGATTCACGTGTTTATTATTCAACACTGATTCAGTTGGCTCATCGCTATGGAATTGAAGTTCATGCCATACAAGGTATGCCGGACTGGGCAACTATGGCTGGGCTCAGTGATGCCCGCACATATTTGGCGACTCTCGGACGAGCAGGTTTGGATTTTGACGGGTTCGTGCTTGATATTCAAGCTACTAAACTTCCCCAATGGAAGGAAGCCGATTTGAACGAACGAATCCGTATTGCCAAATTTTATTCAAACGCGATTCAGCAATTACAGCAAACTATATCGTATTACGCAGGTAAATCTGCTGATATTCGTGTATTGACTTCTTTTGAACTTCAATCTACATCAGGATATAAACAAGTTGACGGCGTAAGTGATATTATCATGACTAACGCAACTACAGTAGACGGGATTATATCTCAAATTGAGACATACGCTCCGACCAGCCCTTTTGAGGTTTCTATAGAAATGTCGCTTATTACTGATTCCCAACACTCTTTCGCGATGCATGAAGATAAGATGGCTGAAGTCTTAAGGCAAGTTACAGCTAAAATTCGAGAGAATCCTGCGATAGGAAAATATTTTAACGGATTTGTACTTAGCCAAGATACAGGCGAAGACATTTTACATGTCATGAAATATAATAAAGGACGTGATATTGGAGAACGGCTTCGAGATAGCATTTATACTGCCGGTGATAAAACTATGGATGTAACAACAAAATTATATGAAATAATCATTTCCGGCGGCGATATCGGCGTAATTAGGATGGGAGAGGAATATCCTACTTCAAAAGAAGTTATGATAAATACCGCGTTATCCCGCCTTGAAGCTATGGGCAGAGGCGTAACCGGAGCGGCTAACTTTGATAATATGGTAAGAAGCGGTATTGAAACAATAAAACGTGATCGAGTAACTATTTTGCCCGAAGCATTTCCTCTGGGAGCTGAGTTCGGGACAGGTGTCGCTGGTGCTACTATGCTGTACGGTCAGCAGTTCAGTGAAAAAGGTTCTATAACAAAAGTTAAAATCGAAGGTGTAGATGAAAACGGTCAGGTTGTAGCGGTTTGGGATGATTTAATTAACAGCAGACAGCCTATTCGGGTTGCGAAAGACAGTAAAATAGTTAAACTGAGAGTTAAAGCTACCGTTCAGGCGGGTAAATTTAAAGAAGGCAAATTTCCCGGATACCTTATTTTCCTGTCTCATCATCCTGATAATGCCGGTGTGGTTACTGAAGTGTCTTCCGATGAAATTCAGCTAAAAAGCATGGAATCTAAGGAAGTTGAATTTGATGTGCCTGTAAGCGGAGAAGGCGTAAATAATTATGGGTTCCTCCTTATGCACGGACGAAAATTTTCAAAATCTGAAGCTATAGTTGATGATGTGGGTATAGGGCACGATTTAAAGAAAATATCCGCTTGGGTACATAGACATTCCGATGAATTTTATCAATTTTATTCTTCAAGAGTTAAAACAGATACTCAATTGCGACTTAATAGGCTTGGTATTGAAACTGGGATTATTGATAACCAGCTTATAGTAGATAATTTTACTTTAGACCAACTTGATGTATCCACTGCGGATACTCAAAAATTTATTTCTTCATTACTGCAAAGCGGTATCAAGGAATTGACTCTGGACGGCAAAACCCTGCTTAATCTAATACTGGACGCTAAAGATAAATCGGTCGCTAAAAAACGGGTCATAGATTTTATCAGCGCTTTGCATCGTAAGAATATCGACATAAAACTTATGGTCGGCTCGCAATCATGGCTGAAGGACGGTAAGTTAGTTAAAGAAAATGTTCAAGGGGAACTATATCCTATTTTTAGAGCTAAACTTCCTGTAAACGGTTTTGTTGTGAATTTAGGCGATAAAACTAAAGATGTTAATTTAGTTCAATTATCTGTCTATACGCTTGATGCAGGATACGGAACAATGACAGGCGTTGATCCCGCTAAAATGGCAAACATAACAACTTCCGCCCAGCTTAGCACTAATTTTCAAAAAGCTTTTACGGGCAGTGAACGATCACTGCAAATACCAATAAGAAATTTTTCTGATGTTTACAAAATTTTATCGCAGTTGCCTAAACCCTCAAATGCAGATTTACAAAAACGTGCCTCTACAATAACTCAAGAAGAACTTGAACGCTATATAACCACCGGATATTATAATCTTTCTCCTATTGAAAGGTTGCTTTTTGATTTTTCAAGAATTAAACGCCTGCCTTCCGTTGAATTAGGCGAATCAGCCGCATTGGTTACTTTAGATTCTCCAACGAATATATATGTATCGTCAACCGGGACACCTTATATATCGGTTAATGTTAAAGATATTGGAGATATGGATATTAGTATGTTGACGGCTATAGTTGAGCTTAGGAATGTCCATACAGGAGAATATTACCAGAGTGCCTTGCCTGTTATTTTCCCTAAGGGTTTTAAAGACCAAATTTATATTCCGGTAGAAAACCTTAAATCCGGTCAGTGGCGCTATGATGTAAGTATTGTTCCTGAGTCATATGCCCGAGACAGAGCATTTGTGCCTGCTATGCCTGTTACTGAATTTGGCGGAACAGTTAAAGTCGGTCCTCACGATGTTACGGTTTATCCTCAGCAAAGAGAGATACGCGATGGAGTTGAAATTCTAACACGTAAAATTATGTTTGAAAATTTTGAGTTCAAAATTATTGAAAAATCGGGAAAAACACCAATAGTTGTCATTGACGGCAAGTCATACGAACTGAAAGAGCCTTTGAAAGGATTGGTATTTGAACTTGGTCCTTCAAAAATAAGGGTAAATATCAGTAAAAATAAATTTAATGACTGGGCGGTCGAATCCGCGGGCGAAGAAGTTTCAATAACAAAGTTCAGAAATCTTGAAGAGGTTTTAACGGTAGGTGTGCCGCATAAATCTAAAGTTTTCGGGCATATCCAAAAGGGATTACCCGAAATAGAGGTTTCCGACATTGGCGTACAAATAGATAAGCCGTATATATCGAATACGGCTACTGATGTTCAGACACTTAAATTCGGTCAGCAATACGAGATTGACGGATATAAATTGACAATCAGAATGGCTCAAGCAGATATGGTGCAAATTGAGATTATTGATCCTGAAGGTAATATAATTCATAAAGGGCTGCCCACCAATTCACGTCAACGAACTTTAATGATCGGAGATACGTTTTTAATGATTGGCTCTAATTCTATCGGCGAAGCGATTTTGGTAAGACCGGCTTACACTATGGCTGATTTTACTTTTACTGTAACTAATACTCAAAACGCGACAAGCCCTTTGACATATATCCCCGAAATAAGTTTTTATCATCCGCTTGTTGGGGAACTTTCTATAGCCGCGTCTCAGGAATATACTGTTAATCCGGGTGAAACAAAAACGATTACTATGAAAGTGCCTGTACCTGTTGATTATTTAACTTCTGAAAAAGCTCGGCTTATACGAGTGCTCAATACCGCTAATGAAGGACTTTCCAAATACAATAAACTGATGAGAAGGATAGAACTAGAACGAGCTAAAGGACTTATCTCTTCTACACAGCTTGACAGGCAGTTGAGCCGAGAGTTCCTAAAACTAAAAGCTCAATTACCGGGGTTAATCGTTCAAATCCAGAGGATTATTAAAGATGTTCAAGCAAGGCATTTAGTTGCCGAGTTTCATCTAAAAGGTATCGTAGATTTAAACGCGCGTCTTGCTAACCTCAAAAAACTTATGCTTTCTCTCGATAAAGCTAATGAAAGGGATATACCTTATCATCTAATTAATGTTATATCTGAAATTAACAATATTAAAAGTGATATAGCATCTTTATCGACCCAGAAAATGGGGTATAAAGTATCTATTCACGATATATCTAATTTACTCGGTGAAGCTGTGCAGGCGAGGTCGGTCGGTATTGGGGGCACAGCAAGCGGTAAACCTAATTATGTTGTCAGAGATATTCTTGTTGAACCTATTACCGGCAAAACCGAAGCTCAGCTCGTATTGCAGATTGGTAAAGCGAAATACGCTGAAATCATTAACGGCGTTGTAACTCAATCTGTTATTCAGGAAACACATGACGCCTATATTTATCAGTTGCGCGATCTGCATGGTTCGCAGCAGCAGTATGCAGATTTAACCAGAGATATTATGCGCTCAAAGGGCTACAATATTCCGTCCAGCAAACTCGCGGTTGATCATGCCCAGCAGAATATCGAACTCGCCGCCACAGATAAACAACGCGCCAAAACCGTTGACTTGACGACTATGTTTTATGAATGTATCAATAAAATTAAGGTAGCCGATATGAAAGGCGGAAGAGGCTATGTTGTCGGTTATGCCGAAACAGTCGTAAACGGTGAAAAATTGATTTACGATATGTCAACTGAAGCGCTGGCTGTATTTTTAAGCGACCTTCAGAACGATGATTCGCTTGCCGTAAAAAGTGATGCCTCCCGTTTCTTGAAAGACCTTGCCCAGCTGTTCCGCCTAATTGAAGAGGACGGGGTTTCCGTCGATGACGCCGTAGTTATCGTAAAAGATTTTCTTAAAGGCTCAAAACCAACTGAAATTAAACGCGCGGTTTCCATCGTTGAACAGGTAATGAAGGATGAAAGACTTGGCAAAGGAGATAAAACAAATCGTAAAAAAGCAGCTATTATCGTAATGGAAATAGCTAAGGCAAAACAAGTTCGTGAATACATCAAACACGTTTCTTTCGATAGGTTGTGGAAAGCAATGGATGTGCAGGCGAAAGACGCTCGACAGAAATTAACAGGCGCAAAACTTCAAAAGGAATTACAAAGAATTCGCGCTGTAAAGGCTTATTTGAATTTGATTTTAGAACATGATAAGGCTGTTGAATATGTCGATGAATCCAAACAGGCTTTTGACAAAGGATTAGATCCTCTTATTCAAGCTGTACAGGCGCGGCAGGCGTTTCAAAATACACTTGGGTATTTTCAGATTATTATTGGTCTTGAATCAAGTTTTAAACCTTATATGGGTTCAATTAAAGACCTTATCGCGAAAATTGAAGCCGCTCCAACTATAACCCAAACTGATAAATCAAATTTAAAAACTATGCTGCAGGATGTGCAGACTCGAATGAAAAAATTCGAACAGTATATGAAGGAACGTGCAATCGCTATAGACGGTGCGCAGGGTACATTAAAATCTCGTAAGATCGATTTAGACAGGGCATCAAAGTTATATGCTGAACTGCAGGATATTCAAACAGGGCACAAGTTGTTTATTGATGACCAAAAACAAGCTGCTGAGGAATTGTTTGTAAAATGGAAACAGGTTATACGCAGTGCTCCAAAACCACAGGCAATAGCCAGTATTAAGCAAGTTATCAGTGTTGAAGCCGGTAACCTCAAAACTAATGTTCTCGCATTACAGCAAGACCGTACCGACCTTGGATACTATGAAGCGAAATTGCTTGAGTTAGCCCAGCAGAGAACGAAAAAAAGTGTTGAATTTAAGAAAACTAAATCCGATGTCCGACGCGCTTTGCTTAGAAACCAAATGATGGAAATGCAGACTGAAATTTATAAATTGACATCAGAAAGAGATTTTCTTAAGTGGCATATTCCCTACCTTGAAACTCAATTAGAACAAACATATTCCCGCATAACAGATATGCAGGGAGCTGTACTTTCTCTTGGCGGACAGCCGGATACCAAAATTTTAGACAGACAGATAGCTGAAATTACCAAGGTTTACCAATCAGCAAAGATAAATGAAGCTAACTTATCTAAGGCGCAAAACACATTAACTTCACTTGAGCGCACTTTATCAGAACGAATAGATAAGTTAACAAAAAAATACGATTATCCGCAAAGACTGCGCAATGTAAGTAAAAGTATTCCCATCAGTACTGTTATCAAAAAATTTCATCTGATAAAGGATGAAGAAGGTTATTTTAATTTCCTTAAAACTAACGGCATAACCGAAGTTTATCTCGATAAGGGCGATGTTGAAACCAATGGAAAAATTGATTTGGAAAAGCTTAAACGTCTTGGCAGAGTTATACAAGCAGCTCATAATAAGGGTGTTAAAGTTAAAATATTAATTACCGCCGAATCTAACTGGGCTAAAGGCCAGTTTACTTTCTTTGGGCTGTTTGACCGCAGAGGAACCAATCGGGTACAAAAAGTAGCCGAGCATTTTAGGCTTTTACAAAAGCATTTGTTTGATTACGGAGTATATGTCGACGGTTTCGCTCTTAGTATGGAACCTTTTGGTAAAAATGGAAAATATGATATTGGCGCCTACAGGGCGGCAAGAAATGAAATAGCTTCGCAAATTGTTTCCGAATCAAAAGACCTGCAAAAATCTTTAAAAAGAAAAATTGCTGAAGAAAAGAAATTAGGGCACTATGACCGTGCCGCAAAAATGCAAGAAGCTCTTAAACGGATTTCTGCTTATGAATTTGATGTATTTGAATCGGAACTTACAGCGGGTTTAATTGACTCTGAACTGCAAAGGAAATACGGGGCTGACGGCGTAAATAGACGGCAGGAAAGATATAAAGGCAGAACTATCCTAAAGTCATCGGATACCGGAACAGAACATATCAAAACCGCGGATACCGGATTACGATCCGCTAACCATGGAATTGGTATTGACTGGACAGGCAAATCTGCAAGAGGCAGACAGGAACTGCTGCCTGTAATATTAGAACAAATTTTAGCTTACCAAAAATCAAGCGGATCAAAGGTAACATCTATATTTATAGATTCTGATTCTTCCATATCTTTACAGCAAAATTTAAACGCTCTTGGCGCAGTGCCTCTTTCTTCGCTTAATCTTTTACAGACTAAAGCGGATATTTATCAAGCATATGAAACTCAGGTAAGCGGTTATATCGTTACTTTGAAAAGCCAGCTTGGACATCTGAAGAAAATTGTTGAGGCGGAACAGGATTTTCAGAAAAAAACCAAAGGTGTTCTTGACCTTATAAAAACAGGTGTTGTATTTGAAATGCCTGAATCGTTCCTTGCTGACCAAAAACAGCTGGAACAGCTGAATAAGCGAATTGCTGTTTTGGAGAAAAAAGTAACCTTGGGTATCAGCAAGGAAAAGGCTGATTCAATTGCCAAGGAACTTGAACAGCTTTATGCCGATATTAGCTCAAATGTCAGGCGGTTAAGGATTTCTCTCGGCGCAATATTAAGCCCGGGCGGATTTATGCTTTCACCATGGGATATGGTAAGCGGAAAAAGTATGTTGGCTTTTGATATTATGACTCCGGGGTCGCCGGTAGGAGTTATGTTTTCTTATACTTCCGCGGACGGCAAGCAGAAACAGCGTGATCTACTTAAAGATAACACAGCACTTCGCCATCGCGTCCAATCAATGAAAAAATCGGCTGAAACTTTTGCCCAGTATGTTAATCAAGTTAAATCAATGGAATACCAGCTTCAAAATGATAGGTACGATGTTTCTATGCTGAGAAAAAGTATTGATATAGCAAGCCGTCCTGATGCTCAAGTAAAACCTATAAGGTTAATTATTGATGGAAAACCTGTAGTTATTCAAGGCAGTGTGATTTCAGCTTTAAAACAGGTAAAAGAACTCCTACGGACAATAGGCGGTAAATATGAGCTTGCTAAGCGCGACCGTGTTGCTCTTGAAGATACATATAAAGCGCTTGCTGAATTCGCTAAAAAAGCCGGAAAACCCGATCCGAAACAGAATTTTTTAACTGGTGTTAAGCCGCAGGATATATCTGAGCCGGCAATAGATGTTGTGATTAGAAACCGCCAGATAGCCGAGAACGATTATAAACGAGCTGTAAGGGGTATGAAATCATCCCAACACGCTTTGGAACACGCTGTTCTCGGGACAAATATTGCTAAACAGGAGTTGTCTAACGCTGTTCAGAATAGGGAAACGGCAAAAAGAAATGTTAAACAATGGAAATCTAAAACCGAATCAGCTTTTGTTGATATGTTAACTGCTTTGGCCGGTAAAAGCGTTTCTAAAGAATCGTTATATATGACGGAACTTGGCGAAGTAGGCACTACAATTAGATTAGTGCAAGGTGAAAAAGATTTAAGAAAAGCTTATTTTGAATTTGAGACTATTTTTCATCGTCTGTTCCGATTATTCAACCGCAACAGTCTTGAACAGCAGTTTAATGAAAGTTTCGGGGCGTTTGACCCCAGCGTTGTCCGTTCAGGTTGGGGATTAGATAATATATTCGGAGCGGGCACTCCTTATATCGGAGAAGGCGGTAAAGCAGGCGCTACAGTGGCTGAGGGAGTTGGCGTTATCGTTAAACCTCCTGTTTCGTTATCGTTGTACGGCGGGTTTATAAAATTACAATGGTCTTATTTGAATCCAAAGATGTTAACGTTATCTGTGAATTTAAGTCCTCCTGAAGCAAGTATTGTCGGACAAGCGCAATATAATATGCTTATGAAGCAGTCCCAGTATATCTTAACTCAGCTTGTAGGCGAGGACAGAAGGGAAAACGTCAAGCAGGCTTCTGAACATTTTGAACGAATGCTGACACAATATCAGGAACATATTGAAATGCTTAAATGGCAGGAACAGATGATTGTCGATGCCACAAGAAATCTTGAGAGAGCAAGTTATAATTTAGGTCAAGCAAAACAGTTTATGAAAGTTAGCGAGATGGAAATGAAACTCGCTAAACGTAATTTTTCGGAAAAGAAAGGTAACCTGCTTGCCGCTCAGCAATCTTATGAAAAGGTGAAACGGGGCGGTGAAGATACTGTTACACCTCTTGAAAGAAGAGGTATTATGCGGCCGGAGAAAAAACCTCAAGTTACTCCGGCTGATACAAATACCACGTTAGAAAAAAAGCCAGCCGATATGGGCGATACATATAATAAATCTTTGACCGCCAATAGAATTTTAGCGCGTGTTATATATAGCCTTTTAGGTATGATAGCACTTATTTTCGGTTCGGAGAAAATGCGCGACAGTTTAAGAAGAATGAAGTTAGCCGGTGTTGCCAAGACAAGAGCTAAAACCGAAAAAGGTGAAGAGAAAAAAGGACTTTTTGCTAAGTTATTTAAAGAATTGAATTTCGGCGCCGTAACAGTTCTTGAAATAGGTCCTTGGATCGGTAAAAGACGAGTCGATCTGGCAAGAAGAAAAAGTCAGTTTAAACGCTTAAACGCCATTATGCGGCGCTTTGGTATGGATTCGTTTCCTATAGCCTCTGAAGACCTTAAAGAACAAGGGTCCATGATTGAAATGGAAAAAATCGGCATTAAAGGACCTAAAGGAATTGCCAGAGAGGAATACGATAAACTTTCACGCGGACAAAAAATGCTTTATAGAACCAGATTAGTTGCCCGCCTTACTCGCGATATATACGGTAAATTTTTAAGAACCTCATCATTGAGATTGGCGGTTCTTATAGGTTCGACTTTGCTTGGATTGTATGTGTTCCCATACATTAGTTTTCCAAATACGCTGGTTAGATGGTTTTTGCTGCTACCTGCATTATGGGGCGGCACACCTGTTTTTAACCCGATTTTACTTTCTGATCCGTCATTGATGTTCCCTGCTGTTTTCTGGGTTCCGTTTCTGGCTATTTTACCTAATTTGCTTTATATGATACCTATGTTGTTTAATGTTCTTGTTGTGCTTGGAAAATATACCCTTTTTGGCTCAATAGGTCTTTCTAAATATTTTTTAGGCAAAGGTGTTTTTGCCGCAAAACTACTGCTGACTCCTTTTTATGTTTTAGGAAGGGGATTTGTAAATACATTGCGAGGCAAGCCTTTTATGCCTAAATTAAAAAATGAGGATCAAGACCTTTACAAGAAAGCGAAGCAATGGGGAGTCAAATATAAAATAAAAGGGTACCAGAAAATTGATAAAATACCTCGAGCTCAGCTTATAGCTAATTATCAGACATATATGAAATGGAGCGGAAAAACCTATGAAAATTCTAAGGCTTTTGCGGAAAAAGCAATTTCAAAAGCAAGGCAGTGGGCGAAGGAAAACGGTCTTGGAGAACTTGAACAGATGCCTAAAGCAGAAGCGGAAAAAATTGTTCATAGTTTTATCCTTGAAGAAGCTGTCCGCCAGTCAAAATATACTTTACTTCAGGATGAAGGCAATTTGCTGCGCGTCAATGTCCAGAAAGCGGTTAGCGCTATTGAGACAACACCCGGCGTAACAGCGTATTTGCCGGCTATTTTTGTGCCCTTTTATCCGCCGACAAAAAATAATATGGATAAATGGGCTCCTTTTATATGGATTCAAAATATTACTCAGATGCTCCAGTATCTTGCCTCAATGCTCATGCGTTCTTTTCGCGGATTAGAACGTAACGCGAATGTTATACATCCTACGTTTGAGCATATTATTTCAAAATCAGAGCTTGGAATGGCCTCTTTTGCTGTTGATGTGCAGGGACGGTGGTTGACCGGACATATTAATGTTATTCGCCCTGAAATGCTCGGCGGGCGTATTGCGCTGGAAGTTAATCTTGAGGATCCGAGGGAATATACGAAAAAAGAAAGAGAGGCTTTGGAATCCGAATTCGCAGGCAAACGATATAATAATGTACAGGAATTTATTGATGATTTAACAAACAGAGGTGTTGAACTTGGCGACGTTGATCCGGCTATTTTTACATCAGATGATGTTGAAGTTATAGTTCACGGAGCTGATGAAGCTACCGCTGACGCGATTAAAAGTATGATGAAAACAGTTTTGTCTATAACGGCAGGTTACTATCGGGCTCTGCCTGATGAAGGCAATCCATTTTACGGACCGGGCGAAAATGAAACTCATAATAACAGATTGCCTACTGCAGAGGTTATGGAAGATTCCGATATAAATGCCCTTGGCACATATACGCCGACCGACGGTGTTTTTTATGCCCGCGGTTATTATTTCGGCGCGCTTGCTTATCTTTTAGGTGGCGTAGAAATTAGCGGAGAAGACCATAATCTTAAAATTAAACCTACGGGAAGAGTCGCTAAATATGATTTTAATTTAGGCGGACCGGGGTCTAAAGCAAGAAACCTTAACGCGTTGCTGTTAGTACTGCAAGGCCATACATTTATGAAACGTGAAGTTGTGCGCGACGCTGATGGAAATCTAAATGTTAAAATTCATTATCAAGATATTGATAAAGAATATTTCCCTGAAGCGCAAGAAGCTTATAATGAAAGTAAATCTCAGGTTAAAGAACGTAAATCTATTTTTAAACGCGCATGGTTTGATTTAATCAATCATTACGTAACTAAAATTTATGATGAGAAAACCGGTTCGGTTGTTCCGGTTGACCTTGGTGTGAAATTAGGATTTCAGGCATATGAAGGGGTTAAAGGGATTATATCCAAATGGAAAGCTATGACTTTGGGAATGCTGATAGGTATAGCTCCGGTATCTTTGTTCGGATTGATTCAGGAACCTTTAAATGCGGCAATACAAGGATATTACGATCCTGTTATGGTAGAAAAAACCGCCCAGTTCCGTATGCGTGATAACCGCATTATTATGAACAAAATGGAATCTCAATTAAAAAAATATGTTATGAAAAAGAAATTTTCGATTCCTGCCGACCAAATGGATGCAGACACAATATTGGACTTTCTGTTCAGCCATCAGACAGAATACGATTTATTATCCGGCGAGACTGTTAATGTTCAGGAAAAAAGTTTTACTTTTCCGAAAGCAGGCACATTGAATAGTCCTATTGCTCAGGCACAGTACGCGAAGCAAATATATGATATGTTACAGCTTGTTGGCGTTCATATCCCTTATCAGATATTCGAAAAGCATTCCGATAAACTTACGGATACTTATACTTCTTTAAAAGATTTCCTCATTGCCGTTGAGAAAGAAAGGCTTTATTTAAAACGCCGTGCAGCAGGTGACCCTACTATAACTACTTGGGAAAAAGGTCTTGCGGAATACGGAACCGCACTTGTGAATGTGCAGGATTATTTAGACAAAATGTCTTCACTGTTCCCTGTTCAATCCGATTTGCAGAACGCGATAATTTATCTGTCCTCAAGCATAGGAAATATTAAAGGAAGAGAAATTGAAATATCTATAATGGACAATGGAATTGAGGAAAAAACCGTATATGATGAGAGAACAGTTTATCAGGTAGGCATGTATAACAGGACTTCAGGTGAATACTCTGCCGCTTATAATAAAATAGCCGGACAGCTTTATAATCGTTCCCATGATGTGGATGTGGAACGCGCAGGCGCTATTGAAAAACAATTAGGCGATACCGGACGTGAAGCGGTTATCGCTTATGCGCAGGATAAAAGCCAACTTCAGGGAACACGTTCATGGTGTATGGTCTCTATGAAAGGGCCTGAAAAAATATATCATATTAAGTCAACGCCTAAATCTGTTAAAAATTGGCAGATAAACGAGCTGTTAGCTGACGGGCTGATGAGAGTGGTTGATCAGGCAAATGCCAAAGGCATGCCTATTGAGCGTATTATTGTGCATGACGGACATGGCAATGCTCCGGGGGCTGATCCGTCAACATGGCATATTATTGTGGTCGGTGAATCTTCTAAACTTAATCTTGGCGCTGTTAAAGGAATGATTAACGCTTTAAAATCCGATCGGAAATATGGCGGCAGGTATGATAGACTGGATATACCTTTAGATAATGTCTCTTTTGTAACTCAAAGTAATTTTGAAATGATAGAGCAGTTCAGAGTCCATAATCTCGACGGACACGATCTCGAAAATTATGACGCGCGTTTAAATGATATAAGTAAGACGGCATCGAAATTAATAAAAGCGCGTTTAAAAGGTATAGGCGCAATACTGTCGAGTCCTTTCAGCTGGACAAAAAGAATGCAGGCGCAGGCGAATAACCTGAAAAAATTAACCGCTCTTGACGCGAGCGGACAGCCAATTCCATTGTTGTCCGATATCCAGCTTAGGATAGTTGACAAAATCAATGTTTTGGAAGAGCGCCGTGCAAAACGAAACGCTTTAATCAAACGGTTCATTTATTTTGATTCAAACCAATTTTTAACATCTATAATATCCGTGCCTATAAATTTTCTTTTCCAAAACGGTTTGTTTGGTTTTGCCGGAGCAGTTACCGCTTTATTTCTCACAGGCGGACTTTCTGCACTAATAGCTGTGGCATTAGCTGTTTTACTTGCTCCTTTTGCAGTAATGAATTCGGTTCATTGGTTAAGAAGTTTGTATTACGGTTTTAGATTATCCTCGGTTAATCTTGATAATGTTAACCTGTCTCAAAAACTTAACGTTCTCGATAAAGGTGATTTAGATGAAATATACAGGCGTTTGGGATTGGAAAAAGGCGAGGAAGACAAAAGAGGTTTTCAGCCTTTAAAAGCCCTGTTGGAAAATTTAAAAAGCGGAAACAATATGTTTTCTGAATCCCGCGGCACGATGCTGGGAACTTCAGATTCAATTCGCTCTGCCTCAGCAAACGGAATTTATATCGCGCCAACAACAGTTGATGAAATGTATGTAACTCAACCTAACCTCGCGGAAACTCAAACTGAAGCTGATATAGCTGATATTAGCGGATTCCAGAGGTTTAATGTGCAAAACAGCGGTCTTGAACCGGCTATTGAGGAAATAAACGCACAGTTCGCTAAACAAGGTGCTCTTATCCTCCAGACACTTGTCCAAAAAGCAAAAGAAAACCCCGAAGCCTTAATGGCATCTATAAATAAATATATTGAGTATAGAAAAATGCTTGAAGGTGTAACTGATAAAGCCAAAGACGCTTTCAATTACGTAACTTTAGAAGATATTAAAGCCTTAAGCAATTTAAGCGATGATTTATTAGATAGAGGATATTTAAGCGTAAAAAGCAAAGATGTGGAAATTATTGGAAAATTGTTTGGGTTAAATAAGAAAGACGCGCTAAATACTTTGAGTGGATTCTGGAGTGAAGCGGGTTGGCAGGTTGCTCTTGGTATTCCTATGTTCCCCGGTGCAACAAAAGGGCGAATTCCAATCGGTAGAAGAAAAGGCACTCTTGAGGATGCGAGAGATATTCCTATATTATCCGCAATTTTAACTTTTGCTGAACCGCCTTATCTTGCGGCGTTATCCGGCTTTAACGTGTTGCCCACAAATGCTGATGAGTTTGCTTCCGCTCTTGCTGAAGACACCTTGTTCGGTATAAGGAATATTTTTAATCCGGAATTACAGCCTGATACGCCGGCTATCTCAATTCATTTACTCGCTAATTTGCAAAGCCAGTATCAAAGAAGAAAATTCGGTGAGGAAAGTTTACAGCGGTCTGCTTCTTTTGGTAAAGCGGTTAGTATGATGCATGGTATGACTCATGTGTTTGAACATCCGTTTTTTACTTTTGGTACGGATATGCAGGATAAGGAAAATTGGAGTTTATTGGTTAATAACTTGTTTAACGCCTCCGCTTTTAAAAACGATGAAATAAGTTATGAAGGCGTGGGAAGAGGAACCGGATGGCTTAATTATATTCTGTTTGGATACAGCCTCTACGGACATTTGCCGAAGCGTGTTGGTCCGTTCCCGCCGGGAATACCTCAGGTTTACAAAGAGTTTAAAGCATTACAGGCATTAGACGAAAAAATGAACGGCAGGGTCTTTAAACTTATAAGATGGGCACAGCTTAATCTTAAAAATCCAGTAGCTAATGGACTCGCGCCGATTGACTATCAGGTACTTGTCTCATTAGCTAAGTCTTTTGACAAAGTTCCTAACGCAGATAGAATAATAGATGAGATGCTGAAAAATTCAGCCAGAGATTATATAAACCGATTTGATGATAGTGAGCAGAATATAGCTATCCATACACTGCTTCTTGGAGACGAGTTATTCGGACATAATTCTATACCAAGCGACATATCTATACCGGAAGGCGATCTGTTGGCTTCATATTCAAATTTGACAAAATCGTCCGAGTCGTTTGAATCTTCACCGGAATTATTAAATATTGAATCTGACCTGCTTGAAATTTATTCTCAGGATGAAATAGCTCAATTAAAAAAATCGTTAGAAAACTTATCTGAACAGGATAAAATCAATGTTTTAAAACGGATTCTTTACGTAACTGAAAAACCGGCAAAAAAATTGAGCTTAAAAGAAATTATCCTTGAGTTATGGCATAACAGATTTGCTAAACCTGTGCCAAGTAGATTCATTAATAAAGTCGGAATAAGAAAAATGCTGGGCAAATTTGTGAAATGGACTGTCCCGGTTATGGCTGTATCTTTATGGGGATGGTGGGCTGCTATAATACCAATAGTATTCTTTGTAACTGACTCAGCAGGAACATTCAAGGGCGGTCATATCCGACATGCGTTAAGATATGTTTTCGGCGGCGGGGCAGTATATTTTTATATTATGGTTAATGGGTTTGCTTTTGGGGCTGCTCCTTTGTTTGTTCTCGCCGGATTACTAATCGGAACTCAGAATATTGCGGATATTACCCTTGAGCTTCTTGACCTGTTTCCGATTATTGCTACTCGGTTTAGTAACTTTTTTACTGATCTTAGCAGTACGATAACCAAAGCCTATTCTTTAAGGAATAAAATTGCCGGTTCAAAAAAGTTTAAAAAGGAGATTATTCTTGATATGCTGCCTATGATAGGCACTCAGATATCAAATGTTGACGATTTTCAGAAACTATTTGATGAACGTATGTTGCTTATGAACCTGCGCAGAACCTTTTTAACTCAGCTGACGAAATATTATAAAGGACGCCAAATTAATATCATAAAAGAAAATTTAAAGAAATTTTCTATGATCCAGCAATTTCAGATACTTCAGAGAATAGTTACTAAAGTAGATTCTCCAAGACCGTCTTTACTCGCTACATTTAGGTATTTGACTACGACTAAACCCGGAGAGAAAATACCTTACCGTGAACGATTAATATCTATTTTACGGGATAATATTTCTCAGAAAGCTTATAAATCCATTTTAACTTCAGGTGTGTTCATTGGGTTAATCGCTCTTCATCTGGCTTTATTCGGAGTGCCTACCGGCATTTTTGCCTCTATTTCATTGTTTATGGAAGTCGGAGGCGCTATATTGTTCGGAACTCAGCATTTCAGGGCGGCACTCGCGTCTTTCTTCGGAGCGGCTGTGCCTATGCTGTACATAGCTTTTGTTGGATTATCTGCTGCGATTATGCCTGTGCTTGTAATAGCTTTTATGGCGTTTACTGGCTATATAATTGGCGGTACTTTAGGTATAGTTATACCTAATCTGCCTGAATTTATTGGTAATACTGTTAAAAAAGCAGCGCGATTTGCCGCTTCTCCGTTTAGAATGTTACGCCTTAACGCGAAACATAATAAAAATGATAAAAGAGAATTGATTTTCTCAATTATACCTCAATTACTCAAGGAATCCGATACATCATTAGAGTTCATTAGGAAATTTGATGACTTATATGTTGAAACACTTGATTCAGTAGATGAAGTTTTACCTTTTGATCAAGCGGATGGTATTTCGTTGTCAGCCCAAGGTCCTGATAATAGACCTGATGAGGGCGGTCCGTCAACTCCACCCTCAGGCGGAACTCCTCCAACGCAGACTCCTCCAGCAGGCACTTCCCCTGCGGATACTGTATCGCCTGAAGATACATCTACACCTGATGCTGCATCAGATACCGCAGTCGATACGGATAAAGGTCAACCTGCTCCTTCAATAGACAAAACAACATTTGATACTGAAATGGGAGATGTTTTTCATGATATGGAAATCGCGCGGAACCATAGCAGTCATGCGGCTGTAGCAAAATATAACTCGCAATACCGTGAACGTGTGGAATCGGCATTACGCAGTTATCTTGAAAATAAAAAATTTAATCTGCTCGCTTCAGATACTGATAATGAAGTAAGTTTGTTCTCATTGATTGACTATCTTGAACAATTAGGCCTTATTAAAGTCAATAGAAATGATGACGGGGATTTTGAGAGTTTTATAGGTCCTTTAGGTGTTGCGCCTGTTATATCCGGTTCACATAATCAGTTTGTTTTATTTTTAAACAGCGACGGCATAAAGATACCTTTATCTGTGTTCTCATATAATAAAGATTCAAAAGATTTGCAGCAAGTGTACTCAGCCGCTCAAATGAATGAAATTTATAATTCAATTTCTGAAGAAATATTTAATTCCATCAGGCGTTCAGGATTGCCGAACCATCTTTTTACCGATCAATGGAATTTGCGGGATTTAATAGATTCCTTAAACACACAAGCGGCAAATATGGAAAATCCAAAGTTAGCACAGAAAGCCAAAGACGCGTTAAATGATTTACGCCCTTTTGTAATGGATTTTATCCAGAGCTCTGACAGTTTGATTTTTATCGGTGATTTTATTCCGCAATTCGCCGATAAAGCAGAGCGGATAGATTCAGAAAAACTAATTCCGTTTTTTGATGTACAACAGCAGGCAGGCAATAAAGTTTATCCTGTTAAGGTTGCTTCTAAAATAGATGATAAACATTATGTCATTACTGATAAAAAAGGTAATTCCTTTACCGCAAGATTATTAACCGCGGATGAACTCGATTTTATTAATACAAATCTACAAGGTAACTGGAAAAACAATGAAGTTTTAAAAAGTTTATTCGGCATAATCGATAATTCAGGTCTTGCGATATTACGCGAACCGGGCATTAAAACAGCTCAGGAACTGCATGATATATCGGCTGAGTTATCAAAACTTGTGCTGTCAAGAAGTGGCGGGGGATTAGCAGAAGAAACATTATCTTCTTCACAGGACTTGATTAACGAAGAAAATATATTGCCTTTATATAAAGCTAATGATAACAGTTATTTTAAAGACTACAGCCATATAAAAAGAATGATTCGCCTGGTAAATTTAATCGCCGATGAAATGGATATCACAGATAAAGAAAAGCAGATTCTCACTCAGGCGGCTATGATTCACGAACTTGGAAAAATAGATATTGACGAAGTACAGTTTAAAGAAGCAAGAGAAGTCCTTTTGCGGGAAACCAATAACCCCTTTATCAGATTAGAAAAAATAGCGGAAGTTTTTAAGGCAAAAGGCATTGCGGAAATAAAAGCGTTAAGCCCAACATTACCGAAAGAAGAAAGAACCGCACGCACAGATGCTATTAAAGCAAAATATAACGGCTATATTAATATATATTTTAAATTATATAATCATGGAAAATACGCTATCCATAAACTTAAAACAGAAACTGGTATTGAGATTCCCAAAGACAGCCCGTTATTCCAGATAGTAACCCAACATAACCAGCTCGTTATTGATATTGATAATCCAAGAGTTAAATTGCTGTCTGACATTTTAATAGCCGCTAATATTTTAGACAGTACTCAAGCCTTATCCAAACATGAATATTACGGACGATTAGGCGCTAGTTTAACAGACAGAAAATTCGGGCTGCTTCCTAACCTTAAAAGGGCAAATAAACAAGGCAGAATTTCAGACAAAGTATATAATACTGTTGTTGAACTGCTCGTAATACAGGAAAACGATGAACTGATTAATCTAATTGCAGCCGCAAGATTAGGTGAAGCGGAAATTTCTCAAACGGCTGAAAATGATGCTGTTGCAATAAAATCGGAAATTAAAACTTATTTTGAAAATATTCAGACGGATGTAGATACGAAACGTAAACAGCTCGAAACCGAATCCCGCGGAGCTAAACCGTCTCTTGACCTGTCCGAACCCGAGATTGATACTTCAGCAGAGGATAAACCGGTCTCTCAGGAGGAGATTGATACACAAGCCGAAACGGTTACTGAAAAAATTGAGCCGGTATCTAAGGCATCACACGAATATACTCAGGATAAGGTAAATAATATTTTCGAGCATTTTAGTATAATAAATTATTTGCCTATGAAAGAATATCTTGAATACCAGATGAAGCATCCGGAAACTCTGCCTATGCCGTTATCTATATATCGCAATGAACTTTTTAAGCCCTTAAGGCAAAACGGTCAATCTCCGCGTGAAATATTTAAGATGTTGGCTGATATTGCAAATAAAGTTGGATTTTCTATGTCTTATGTTGCTCAGCTGCAGTCGATATTAGAGAAAACCCATTACGTAAAGCGGGTAACCCAAGATAGAGATGTTGTTCTGCTTGATCTGGATACTTTCGGTATATCTCGAGTTGAAACCGCAGCTAATGAGCGATATAGAACTGTCTTGCTTCAATACATAAATGAAATGCAAAGACGTTATAAGGAGCATAACAGAACATTAAAGATTGTTTTGTTCTCTGAAAAAATGCGCACATGGGAAGTTAAATCCTTATTAGGAACTTTGTTAGCTTCTCAGTTCGACCAACTCTACGGTTCAGAACTTCTTACTACATTCTCCGGTGATTTTAAAACAAGATATAATGAGCTGATTATATCGTTATCTAATTATTACGATGTAAACAGGGTTAATATGAAAGTTTTCTCTAATAAATCGGATATAATGGATATAGCAAAAGGACTCGGCACCATATTAGCCGACCGTGGAGCCGGCATATTAGACGCCTTGAAAATATTCGCAAATATTCATCCCGACGTCTCGGCTGATATTCAAGTTAGAAACTCTGCGTTTACGGTTAGCGGACTGCTTGCCCAAAAGAATGAAGGCTATTTTTCATTAGCGGGTGAAGAATTTTCATTACGCAAAAATGTGCCCGCTAAACTTGAACACATTGGCAACCAGTACTTGATTGATAAAGCCGCGTAATATAAATTATTAACTGCTGTTTATAATCAATTGACCTAATCGGATTACTTATCTATAATCTTTTTAACGTATCTGTCTGTTATCAAATAAACCAATATTCAATTTCGCATGAAAGAGCAATATTATGAAAAAAGTATTTTTGTATCTTATTATATTTCCTGTTTATATGTTTATGTTTCAAGGCTGCATAACCATGGAGCAATCCGTAAGAGGAGGCAATAAACACCTTTCTTATGATACAGAAGCTCCTTTTTTAAACCCGAAGGATATGTCTCGGTTATGGGAAAATTATGACCTGAAAGAGCGAAATACTCTTGATAGGGAAATTAAATCATATTATGAAAAAATTAAGCTGGTTGATCCAACCGATGAACTATATGCAGACCTCGGACTTCTTCTTTATCAGCGATGCCGTCTTGACGAAGCCGTTGAGGCGTTTAAAAAAGCCATTGAAATAGAACCTTATGAACCGGAATATTTTTATTTGCTCGCTTGTGCTTATTTTTTTTCTAAACGATATGATTTAACTAACCAAAATATCAAGCGGGCTAAACAGCTGGGGTTTAATATTAATCCTGAAATAATAGAATATTTTCGCGGCACAGTTCCCGCGGGGTTAGATTATCTAAGGGCTAAAATTAAATTAAACCTCGAAGATGTTTACGATAAAAAAGGGCTTTATATAAAAAATGTAAGCGATGTTCTTAATTTGAGTGAAGACGAAATAGATTTGGCTACGGTTTTTTTAATCCTTTCTTATGAAGCGTCTGAAAAAATTTATTCCCAGCCTTTTGATAAGGATTATTATATGCGGGGCATTGATATTATGGTGCGTGATGTTTTAAGCAGTATAGGTTCGGAAACAAGACCTTCATGGCTTAGCAGCGCCATTAGCAATTATATGTTTCATAAACGGCGCTTTAGGGCTGTTGTTAATCAGAATGAACGGGATAAATTTTATAAGTTAGGGTTTATGAATTATGTTCTGCTTAACGGCAAAGGAACTGATTTATCGCTTTCTTTAATATATTTGTCGGTAGCGCAAAGATTAAGACTGCCGGTTTACGGCGTTAGCGTCCCGTCCCATTTTTTTGTCAGATATGACGATATGGTAAGCATAATCAATATTGAGATGACTGACGGCGGCAAAAATTTTGATAACGAATATTATCAGAAAGAGTATCCGTTTTCAAAAAAAGAAAACAATATTTATCTTAAAAATTTATCAAAGTTTGAAGTTATAGGATACAGCTTAAAT